>JAFUOL010000080.1 GCA_017481865.1 Clostridia bacterium
AGTCAAATAATAACAATAAATGTGCAAGGGACAGAACGGCATTTATATATGTCCGTTTATCCCGCGATGATGAACTGGAGGGCGAAAGCTACAGTATCAGCAATCAAAAAAAACTGCTGACGAAAGTTGCTAAAGATAAGGGATATACCAATATAGTTGTATTTTGCGATGATGGTATTTCCGGCGTAACAATGAATCGTCCGGAATTCAATAAAATGATTGAGCAAATACAACTTGGAAAGGCTGCTGCAGTATTTATAAAAGATCTATCACGATTAGGACGAAACTATATAGAAGTTGGTAGGTTGACAGAAGAATTTTTCCCAGAACATAACATACGTTTGGTGTCGGTTTCCGATAATCTTGATACCGAAGAGGGCGAAAGCGAACTTACTCCCATAAAAAACTTATTTAATGAATGGTATGCACGTGATATTAGCAAGAAGCGTCGTATCAGTAATAAGATTAAGGGAGGTTCTGGAATACCTTTAAGTCCACCTCCATATGGGTATATAAAAGATCCTGAGAATTCACAACGCTGGATAGTTGATGAAGAGGCAGCATATGTGGTACGAAGGATTTTTGATATGTCATACAGTGGAATGGGTACTTTTCAAATTGCTGTAACCCTGTCCGATGAAAAGATTTTAACCCCTGCAGAATATGCAATAAAAAAAGGTATAAAAAAAGCAGGCGGTAATGCGGGCAAAACTGCTACCGACCCGTATCGTTGGGGGCAATCAACTGTTGGCAAAATTCTTGCCACACAAGAATATTGTGGCGATGTAATTAATTTTAAAACCTATTCCATATCTTACAAAAACAAAAAAAGGCACGCAAACGATCCTGAGAACATATTGGTGTTCAAGGAGGTCCACGAGCCAATTATCGACCGAACAATTTTTGAAACAATACAATTAAGGCGCGGCAAGACAAGAAAACGTACTATGTCAAACGGTGAAAAAAATATGTTTTCAGGCTTGCTTGTGTGTTCGGACTGTGGTAGAAATTTGCACTACCATTTAAACAACCGTAATATCCGGTATTTTAGTTGCCCTGGATATAATCAGGGTAAGAGAAAAGACTGTTTTTCAACTCACTATGTAAGAGTAGATTTTTTAGAACAGGTTGTTTTAGCAGAAATAAGGCGACTTACACGTTTTGCTTGTAAATATGAAGATCAATTTGTTAGAGTCGTTAGTGATTTTTCAAAACAAGCGATGCAATCCCAAATTGATGCGCATCAAAGTGAAGTTAGATCTCTTATGGCAAGAGATAAAGAACTTGACCGAATATTTGAGAGACTATATGAGGATAATTTATCTGGGAAAATAACAGATGAGCGTTTCCAAAGAATGTCTGTCAATTATGATAATGAGCAGAAAGATTTGCGCGAACGTTTGACTCGTCTTAATAATATTCTTGAAGAACTAAACTGCAAAACAACATCAACTGAAAAATTTGTAGAAGCAGTTAGAAAGTACACAAGGGTAAAGAAATTGACCGCCCGTATGGTAACAGAGTTGATTGAACATATTGAAGTTCATCATACTGAAAAGATAGATGGAGTTAAAACACAAAAACTCGTAATCTATTATAACTGTATAGGTTCAATAGAAATACCTGATGAAGTGCCTATTCCCGAAGCCGATATTACAATGAAGACTCGTAAGGGTGTGGAGGTGACTTATGTGCCTGCTGCCACACCTGCAACAACAGCAGTATAAAAACAGTTAGTGAGAATGTGAAAACGAAAAAGAGTGTTCTTACAGAAAACCTCTCGGTTACTATAAGAACACTCTGTATGGTCCGAGTGACAGGACTTGAACCTGCGGCCTCTTGACCCCCAGTCAAGCGCGCTACCAGCTGCGCCACACCCGGATATAACTAAAGTAATAGGTAATAGTGAATAAGTAATATTCGTTATTTACTTTTTACAGCGCACATACTATTATATCACTATTTTTCAGTTTGTCAACAAAAAATTCGGAGCCGAGCAAAAATTCGGCTCCGATTAAGGTTAATTTAATCAGCGAAACCGGATTCTACTAATGCTACAAGACCGTCGAGCGCTTCCTTTTCGTCGGAACCGTCTACAATGATTTTGATAGCGGTGCCGCCGACAATACCGAGAGAAAGTACACCCAAAAGACTTTTTGCGTTTACCTTTCTTTCGTCCTTCTCAACCCAGATAGAGGACTTAAACTCGTTAGCCTTCTGAATGAAAAAGGTTGCGGGACGGGCATGTAATCCTACCTGATTGTGAATAACAACATCTTTAACGCACATTGTAAAATCTCCTTACAATTTAGAATACGGACAAACCAAATGTCAGTATCTGTATTATACCACATTTAATGCTTTAGTCAATTATTTGTGAATAAGTTCTAATAATTATCCAACTTTTGGGGTTTGGCAAGTCGCCGATTTGTGCAAATTTGCTACGAAATTTTACAAAATTTGCTTGTATTTTGATATGAGCTTGATATCTTTGGGGGATAAATCCTCTTGCTTTAGCATATCGGGACGCCTTTCTATAGTAGTCTCGATAGCCTTTACCCTGCGCCAGTCGGCAATTTTGCCGTGGTTTCCCGAAAGGAGTATTTCGGGCACCTGTCTGTCATGCCATACAGGCGGTCTTGTGTACTGGGGGTACTCCAAAAGCCCGTCAAAATGGCTTTCCTCCTCAAAACACAAATCGTCCGACAGAACACCCGGAAGCATCCTGCAAACAGCGTCGGCAACCGTAAGGGCAGGCAGTTCACCGCCTGTGAGCACATAATCGCCTACAGACAGCTCCTCGTCCACAATTTCGTCAATAACACGCTGGTCAATACCCTCGTAATGACCGCAAAGCAGCACCACACGGTCAAGCCGTGACAGCTCCACAGCTTTTTTTTGGTCAAAGGTCTTGCCCTTGGGGGACATATATATAAGATGAGGCTTTGGCTCGTCCTCACTATAAAGGCTTTTATAGCAGTTATAAATCGGGTCTGCCGCCATTATCATGCCCATGCCGCCGCCATAGGGAGTATCATCCACCTTGTTCCACTTATTACCCGAAAAATCACGGATATTTGTACACACTATTTCAACCTTTCCCGCCGCTCTGGCTCTGCCGATTATACTTTCGCTCATAACGGTTTCGCACATTTCGGGAAAAAGGGTCAGAATATCAATCCTCATCGTCAAAAATCCCTTTCATAGGACGTATTACGACCTTTTCGCCGTCAGTATCCACAGACACAATAACCTCGTCAATAGCAGGGACAAGGTATTCCTTGCCGTCCCTTGTTATATGCCACACGTCATTTGCGCCCGTTTCGGAAATATCTGTAATTTTACCTAAAATCTCGCCGCTGTCGGCATCTGAAACGGTACAGCCGATAAGGTCATTTATAAAATATCTGCCTTCGGGGAGGGTGACATCATTACGGTCGATATAAATTACCGCCCCACGAAGTTTCTCGGCATCCTCTATTGAATTTACACCCTTAAGAGACATGAGCACTACGTTTCCGTGAGGCTTTATGGATGTTGCATCAATACGATTTTCGCCTTTTTTATCAAGATAAAAGCACTTGAATTCGGCAAGGAATTCGCCCGAATCCGACCAAGGCTGAACACGCACCATACCCTTAACACCGTGGGTGCCTACGATTTTTCCGGTTTCGATATATCTTTCTTTCATACGTCCTCCGAAGTAGATTTATAGCATTATTATTGTATTTGCTTTTTGCTGTTTTGTCAATTAAAATAAGAATTAAGCAACCTGAATTCTTGTTTAATGCGGAATTCGGAATTCATAATTCCGAATCAAATTATGATTTTTCTTGACGAATACAGCGTAAAATATTAAAATAGTTTTTTGGTGATAATTATGAATAAAAAATGGTACATAAAGGGTCTGCGTGACGGTATACCTATAGCGCTGGGCTATTTTGCGGTTGCCTTTACCCTTGGAATAATAGCAAAAAAAGCAGGGCTTACGGCATTTCAGGCAATGCTGGCGGCAGGACTTACAAATGCCTCGGCAGGGGGATATGCCGCTTTTACCCTGATAGCTGAGGATGCAGGTTATCTCGCATTGGCGGCTACGGAGCTTGTAGTAAACGCACGGTATCTTTTAATGTCCTGTGCTTTAAGCCAAAAATTAGCGCCCGGAACCTCAACACTTCACAGAATGTTGGTAGCTTTTGACGTTACCGACGAAATTTTCGGTATTTCGGTGTCTGTTACGGGAACCCTTAACCCCTTTTACAATTACGGCGCTATGTCGGTGGCAATACCCGGTTGGGCGCTGGGTACATTTTTCGGGGTAGTGATGGGAAATGTTTTGCCGTCCGCAATCGTCAGCGCTTTAAGCGTAGGTCTATACGGAATGTTTTTGGCTATTATAATTCCCCCCGCAAGAAAAAGCAGGATTATTGCAGGAATAGTTGTGATTTCAATGGCATTAAGCTTTGCCTTTGCCAAAATTCCCGTAATAAGTGAAATATCCTCAGGAATGAGGGTAATTATTTTAACCGTTGTGATTTCCCTTGTGTGTGCGGTACTTTTCCCCGTAAATGATGAGGAGGGCGAAGAAAATGCAGCATAATATTTACATATATATTTTTGTAATGGCAGCGGTGACCTTTTTAATACGGGTACTGCCCCTTACCCTCATAAGAAAAAAGATAACCAATAAAACACTTCGTTCATTCCTTTATTACGTACCTTATGTAACCCTTGCGGTAATGACCTTCCCCGCAATTATTGAAGCGACAAATTCGGTAATTTCGGGTGTAGCCGCCCTTATAGTAGGAATTTTGCTTGCATATTTCGGTGTCAGCCTTTTCGGGGTGGCAGTATGCTCCTGCGTAGCGGTATTTGTAATAGAGCTTGTTTTAAAATTCTTATAACAATTCCCCGAAAGCTCGGTATTTTATCAGCTTTCGGGGTGTTTTATGTCATACCGTGAAAATACAAATCATAATTATATGAAAAGCTCGGTTTTAGGGGGCAGAATATAAAAAAATTTAATCAGTTAATGCTTTTTTAATAATTTTGTGATATAATACTACATAATATTACATATTTCGTGGAGGTCAACATGAAAAACTACCGTGCAGGTATTGACATAGGATCTACGACCGTAAAGCTTACCTTGCTTAACGATAACAATGAAATAATCTACGGCAGATACCGCCGTCATCAGGCTAACACTCAAGGCACATTGTCCGAATTATTGATAGAGGCTAAGGAAACTGTGGGCGACTGTGAATTAAAGGTTAAAATCACAGGCTCGGGCTCTATCAACTTAGGTAAAGCCTTAGGAATAGATTTCGTTCAGGAGGTTGTGGCAGTTGCCAACGCTTTGCAATCGGTCGCACCCCAAACCGACGTTGCAATAGAGCTTGGCGGCGAGGATGCTAAGATAATATATTTTGACGGCGGACTTGAGGAGCGCATGAACGGTGTTTGCGCAGGAGGTACAGGCTCCTTTATAGACCAAATGGCGGCGCTTTTACAGACCGACGCTACAGGTCTTAATGAGGCGGCGGCTAATTATAAGGAGATTTATCCCATTGCCGCTCGCTGCGGTGTTTTTGCCAAGACAGACATTCAGCCTCTTATTAACGAGGGCGCTACTAAAGCCGACCTTGCCGCCTCGATTTTTCAGGCGGTGGTTAATCAGACCATTTCGGGACTTGCCTGCGGTAAGCCTATAAGAGGCTGTGTGGCATTTTTAGGCGGTCCCCTGCACTTTTTGCCCGAGCTTAAAAAGGCATTTATCCGCACACTAAAGCTTACTGACGAAAATATTGTTGACCCTGAAAACTCCCATTTATTTGCGGCTATGGGTGCGGCACTTGAGGCGGACGATGCTAAGACCGTAGACATAAACACACTTATTACAAAGCTTCAAAGCGGAGTGAGCGTTACTTTTGAAATGCCCCGTTTAGAGCCCTTATTTAAAACACAGGCTGATTTTGATGAATTTTGTACCCGACACGAAAAGGCGGTAGTTAAGAAAAGTGAGCTTAGTACATACAGCGGCGACTGCTTTTTGGGAATAGACGCAGGCTCTACTACCACAAAGGCTGTGCTTATCGGCAGTGAGGGCGAATTACTGTTCTCTTTTTACTCGGGCAATAACGGCAACCCCATAGAAACCGCAAAAAATGCCGTCAAAGAGCTGCAAAAAAATTTACCCGATACTGCGAAAATTGTCAGGTCTTGTTCCACAGGCTACGGTGAGACCTTATTAAAATCCGCCTTCGGTCTTGACGAGGGTGAGGTTGAGACTATCGCACACTGCACCGCCGCCGCATTCTTTGACCCGCAGGTTGACTGCGTGCTTGACATAGGCGGTCAGGATATGAAATGCATCCGCCTTAAAAACGGTGCGGTAGATAGTATTCAGTTGAATGAGGCTTGCTCCTCGGGCTGTGGCTCATTTATAGAAAACTTTGCAAACTCTTTAGGCTTTACCGCCGAGGAATTCGCAAAAACTGCACTTTTTGCCAAAAATCCCGTTGACCTTGGTACACGGTGTACCGTTTTTATGAATTCTAACGTAAAGCAGGCGCAAAAAGAGGGCGCTGACGTATCGGACATTTCGGCAGGTCTTGCTTACTCGGTTATAAAGAACGCTTTATTTAAGGTTATAAAGCTTGCCAATGCCGAGGATTTAGGCAAGCACATAGTAGTTCAGGGCGGTACATTTTATAATAAGGCAGTACTTAGAGCCTTTGAAAAAATTTCAGGCGTTACGGCTACCTGCCCCGATATTTCGGGTCTTATGGGTGCTTTCGGAGCGGCCCTTATAGCACGCAGAAATTACAGCGGTCAGGCTACTGCTATGTTATCCCTTGATGATATTCTCGCTTTAGAATATACCTCTACCTCCCGTAGGTGCGGAGGATGCCAAAACAACTGTATGCTTACCGTCAACAAATTCCCCGGCGGACGTGTACATATCACAGGTAACCGCTGTGAAAAGGGCTTAAGCGGTTCGGCAAGCGGCGTAAAAGCCGATAATATGGTGGAATACAAGCGCCGCCGTCTCTTCGATTACGAGCCGTTAGAGGAAGCCGCCGCTTACAGAGGAACGGTTGGTATACCGAGAGTTCTTAACATGTATGAAAACTACCCGTTTTGGGCGGTGTTCTTTAAGGAATTAGGCTTCCGTGCGGTACTTTCGCCCTTTTCAAGCCGTAATGTATACGAGCTTGGCATGGAGTCTATACCGTCAGAGTCAGAGTGTTATCCTGCAAAGCTCGCCCACGGTCATGTACAATGGCTTATAAACAACGGTATTAAGACCGTTTTCCACCCCTGTGTTTTCTATGAGCATCAGGAAAATTCCTCGGCGCAGAACCATTTTAACTGCCCGATAGTTGTTTCCTACCCCGAAAATCTTAAAAACAATGTGGAGGCAGTTACCGACGGTGAAGTAAAATACATACGTCCCTTTATCGCCCTTACAAGCGAAAAAACTGCCGCCGACCGCCTTGTAAGACTGTTTAAGAAGCAGTGGGGCATCCCCGAAAAGGAAATTCGCTGTGCGGTAAATCTTGCATGGAATGAGCAGCTTAAAGCCAAGGAGGATATACGTTCAGAGGGTGAAAGGGTACTCAAAAATATGGAAAGCAAGGGCGGCTGCGGAATAGTGCTCGCAGGCAGACCCTACCATATTGACCCCGAAATCAACCACGGTATACCTGAGCTTATAGCCTCCTACGGGCTTACCGTTTTAACCGAGGACAGCCTGCCTGCCGTTGTTGACCCACAGCGCACACTTCGTGCTCTCGACCAATGGGTATACCATTCAAGACTTTATTCCGCCGCCGAATTTGTTTCAAAACGTGACGATTTAGAGCTTATTCAGCTTAACTCCTTCGGTTGTGGACTGGATGCTGTTACCACCGATCAGGTAAACGAGATAATGGAAAACAGCAACAAGCTGTATACTCTTTTAAAAATAGATGAGGTTAATAACTTAGGTGCCGTAAGAATTCGTATAAGAAGTCTTATTTCGGCTATGGAAATGCGTAAAAAGCAGGGTGTTGCGGCGAAGCCCCAATCTGTTTCATACAACCGTGCCGAATTTACTGCCGACATGAGAGCGCAGGGTTATACCTTGCTTGCCCCTCAAATGAGCCCCATACATTTTGACATTCTAGAGCCTGTTTTCAAAAAGCACGGCTACAATGTAGAGATACTTTCCAATGACGACCGCACCGCTATTGACACGGGACTGAAATACGTTAATAACGATGCCTGCTTCCCCTCTATTACGGTAGTAGGTCAGATTATGGAGGCGGTGCTTTCAGGCAGGTATGACACCGACCGTTTGAGCATCTTAATGACCCAGACCGGCGGTTGCTGCCGAGCCAGTAACTACGTAGGCTTTATCCGCAGAGCGCTGGATAAGGCAGGGCTTTCCCACATACCGGTTGTATCCCTTAATGCCAACGGTATGGAGAAAAATTCAGGCTTTAAATGGTCGCCTAACCTTTTAGTCGATGCGATACATTCCCTTGTTTACGGCGACCTGTTTATGCGCTGTCTTTACAAGGTACGCCCATACGAAAAGGTGAAAGGCTCGGCTGATGCACTTCACAAAAAGTGGGTGGATATTTGTGTTGATTCCATTACCAATAAGCACAGTAAATACAGCTACGGCGAGGTCTGCCGTGGTATTGTAGAGGCTTTTGACAATTTCGAGATTGACGAAAGTATTAAAAAGCCCCGTGTAGGAATTGTCGGCGAAATTCTGGTAAAATACATGCCCCTTGCCAATAATCACCTTGTAGAGCTTTTGGAAAAAGAGGGGGCAGAGGTTGTCGTTCCCGATATGCTGGATTTCTTTAATTACAGCGTCTACGGCAACCAGTACCGCCACGAATTTTTAGGTGTGGCGAAATCCTCTTCAACAATATCCAAGGTGGCCATAAAGGCGATTGAGGTGCTCAGAAAGCCCGCAATAGATGCACTTGCAAGAAGTAAACGCTTTGAGCCGCCCGTAAAGATAGAGAAGATTGCCGAGATAACCAAGCCTTTCCTTTCTATCGGCAACCAGTACGGCGAGGGTTGGTTCCTTTGCGGTGAGATGGCAGAATTACTTACAAGCGGAACACCCAATATAGTTTGTATTCAGCCCTTTGCATGCTTGCCTAACCATGTTGTGGGTAAGGGTGTTATAAAGACCCTTAAAAAGGCATACCCTTGGGCGAATATTGCCGCTGTTGACTATGACCCGGGGGCGAGTGAGGTTAACCAGCTTAACCGCATTAAGCTGATGCTATCCTCAGCTAAAAAGGCGATTGCGGAAAAGTAAGACTGCAAATAAAAATTGTCATTCTTTTTGGATGACATTTTTTATTTTTAAAATTTTTTCAAAAAACTATTGACAAATTTTCCCCGTGGGGTTATAATACTACCAACCTACTTGGTAGGTATGTAAACAAAGAGGGTATTATATGTCAAACTATTTTGAAAAATTAGTAAGAGCAAATTTCCGTTTCGGACGAATGTGTAGCGTTAAATAAAAATACTATTTTAACAAAACATATTTATATTGAAAGGAAATTGAATATTATGTCAGAATACAAATTTGAAACCTTACAGCTCCATGTCGGTCAGGAAAGCCCCGACCCCGCTACAGATGCCCGTGCGGTACCGATTTATCAAACCACCTCATACGTTTTTCATGACTGCGCCCATGCGGCGGCACGCTTTGGTCTCGCCGATGCAGGCAACATCTACGGCAGACTCACAAACTCCACACAGGATGTTTTTGAAAAACGCATTGCAGCGTTGGAAGGCGGTGTTGCGGCGCTGGCTGTAGCTTCAGGTGCGGCGGCTATAAGCTATACTATTCAGGCTTTAGCGCAAAACGGCGGTCACATTGTAGCACAGAAAACCATTTACGGCGGTAGCTACAACCTTTTAGCACATACCTTGACAAACTTCGGTATTACCGCCGACTTTGTTGACATCCACAACCTGACAGAGGTTGAAAACGCAATAAAAGAAAATACAAGGGCAATATATATTGAAACTTTGGGTAATCCTAACAGCGATATTCCCGATATTGATGCTCTGTCTGAGATTGCGCACAAGCACGGACTGCCCCTTGTGGTAGACAACACCTTCGGTACACCCTATCTCATCCGCCCCATTGAGCACGGAGCAGATATAGTAGTACATTCGGCTACCAAGTTTGTTGGCGGTCACGGCACAACACTTGGCGGTGTTATAGTAGATTCAGGCAAGTTCGACTGGTCGGCTTCGGGTAAATACCCTGCAATTGCCGAGCCTAACCCCAGCTACCACGGTGTGTCCTTTGTAAAAGCAGTAGGTCCTGCCGCATTTGTTACCTACATCCGTGCAATACTATTAAGGGACACGGGCGCTACCCTTTCACCTTTCTCGGCATTCCTGCTTTTGCAGGGAACGGAGACCCTGTCGCTTCGTCTTGAACGCCATGCAGAAAATACCGCTAAGGTAGTAGAGTTCCTTAAAAACCACCCGCAGGTTGAAAAGGTAAATCATCCGTCCCTGCCTGAGCATCCTCAGCATGAGCTGTATAAGAAATACTTCCCCAACGGCGGCGGCTCTATCTTTACCTTTGAAATTAAGGGCGGCGTTGCCGAGGCTCACAAGTTTATCGACAGCCTGCAGATTTTCTCACTGCTTGCAAACGTTGCCGACGTTAAGAGCCTTGTAATTCACCCTGCAACCACTACCCACAGTCAGCTTACAGAGGAGGAGCTTAATGACCAAGGCATTAAGCCAAACACCATTCGCTTATCCATTGGTACAGAGCATATTGACGATATTATAGCCGACCTACAGCATGGCTTTGATGCAGTAAAGGAGTAATCATTATGTCCAACATCTACACATCCGCCGACCAGCTTATAGGAAAAACTCCCCTTTTGGAGCTTACCCACATTGAGAAAAAGTTTGAGCTTAAAGCGAAAATACTTGCAAAGCTTGAATATTTCAACCCTGCCGGCTCAGTAAAGGACAGAGTTGCAAAGGCTATGATAGATGAAGCCGAAAAAAGCGGAAAATTAAAGCCCGATTCGGTAATAATAGAACCGACCTCCGGTAATACGGGAATAGGTCTTGCATCGGTTGCGGCGGCAAGGGGCTACAGAATTATAATTGTAATGCCTGAAACCATGTCGGTTGAGCGCAGACAGCTGATGAAGGCTTACGGCGCAGAGCTTGTGCTCTCGGAAGGAGCTAAGGGCATGAAGGGAGCTATTGCAAAGGCTGAGGAAATAGCCAAGGAAACACCAAACAGCTTTATAGCAGGTCAGTTTGTAAACCCTGCCAACCCTCAAGCCCACAGGGAGACTACGGGTCCCGAAATATTTGAGGATACTGACGGTAACGTGGATATTTTTGTAGCAGGTGTAGGTACAGGCGGTACGGTTACGGGTGTTGGCGAATATCTTAAATCCAAAAAATCCAATGTAAAGGTAGTAGCTGTTGAGCCCGAGTCCTCCGCTGTGCTTTCCACAGGTGTTGCAGGACCTCACAAAATTCAGGGTATCGGTGCAGGCTTTGTGCCCGATATTCTTAATACCTCGGTATATGACGAAATATTCCCCGTTTCCAACGACGATGCCTTCCAGACAGGCAGACTTTTAGGAAAAAGCGAGGGTGTGCTTGTAGGAATTTCCTCGGGTGCGGCACTTTATGCCGCAATAGAAATTGCCAAGCGGCCCGAAAACGAGGGTAAGAATATAGTAGTTTTACTGCCCGATACGGGTGACAGATATTTATCTACACCCCTCTTTGGTGAATAAAATTAAAAAATAGCTGTCGCACAAAAATGCGACAGCCTTTAAGTCTCGAAATACAAGGAGAAGCTTATGATATATCTTGACAATGCCGCTACAACCAAAATGAGTGAGACGGCGATAAAGGCAATGTTTTCTGCCGTAAATGAGGTTTACGGTAACCCGTCAAGCCTACATTCCGTAGGACAAAAAGCGGCAGAGGCTTTACAAAATGCACGTGAAACAATTGCAGGCTTAATCGGCGCAAAACCCAACGAGATAACCTTTACCTCGGGCGGAAGCGAGGCTGATAATCAGGCTATTATTTCCGCCGCAAGACTGGGCGAGAAAAAGGGCAAAAAGCATATTATATCCACCGCCTTTGAGCATCATGCGGTTTTGCACACATTAAACAGACTTGAAAAGCAAGGCTTTGAAATAACCCTTTTAGACGTAGGCGAAAAGGGACTTATTACCGCAGACCAAGTAGAAAAGGCAATACGACCCGACACCTGCCTTGTAACAGTAATGTATGCCAATAACGAGATAGGAACCATACAGCCTATAGCCGAAATCGGTGCCGTTTGCCGAGAAAAGGGTGTAACTTTCCACACCGATGCAGTTCAGGCAGCGGGGCATATAAAGCTTAATGTGACCGAACAGAATATAGACATGCTTTCCATTTCCGCCCACAAGTTCCACGGACCCAAAGGTGTAGGCGTTCTGTATGCAAAAAGGGGCATCGCCCTTACTAATCTTATAGACGGCGGCGCACAGGAGCGTGGCAAACGTGCAGGAACGGAGGATGTACCAGCAATAATAGGCATGGCGGCGGCATTTAAAGAGGCTTGCGAGAATATCGAAAATGACTCATTAAAGGTAAGAGCCTTAAGGGACAGGCTGATTTCGGGAATTTCTAAAATTCCTCATTCTATTCTTAACGGCGACCCCACACAGAGGCTTGACGGCAATGTTAACTTCTGCTTTGAGGGTATAGAAGGTGAATCCCTTTTACTGCTCCTTGATGATAAAGGCATCTGCGCCTCGTCAGGCTCGGCTTGTACCTCTGGCTCCCTTGACCCCAGCCACGTACTGCTTGCAATCGGCAGAGTACATGATATTGCCCACGGCTCATTGCGTCTTTCTCTTTCGGCAGAAAATACCGAGGAGGAAATAGATTACACAATCAAAGCGGTAAGAGAGGTCGTGGAGTATCTCAGAAGTATCTCCCCAATTTGGAGAGATTTAGTAAGCGGTAAAAAAGAATTTGTAATTAAGGAGGCATAAAAATGGCTTTATATAGTGAAAAGGTAATGGATCATTTCAGAAACCCGAGAAATGTGGGTGTAATAGAAGATGCAGACGGCATAGGCGAAGTAGGCAATGCCAAATGCGGAGATATAATGAAAATTTACCTTAAAATCGAAAACGATATTATTGTTGACGTTAAGTTTGAGACCTTCGGCTGCGGAAGTGCTATAGCCTCCAGCTCAATGGCTACAGAGCTTATTAAAGGAAAGCCTTTATCGGAGGCCTTGACCCTTACAAACAAAGCGGTGGTAGAGGCGCTGGACGGTCTTCCCACCCATAAAATACATTGCTCCGTTTTAGCGGAGGAGGCTATAAAGTTAGCCTTAAAGGACTACTACGAAAAGAACGGGATTGACTATGACCGTTCACAGTTCCCGAGCTGCGAGAGCTGTGACCATTGCTGCGGACATTAAAATAACGTGAGGTAAAAAATTATGTTGGTTTCTACAAGAGGGCGCTATGCCCTTAGAGTGATGATAGATTTAGCCGAAAATTACGGCGGAGGATACATCCCTATGAAGGACGTGGCAGAAAGGCAAGGCTTATCACTTAAATATATTGAAAGAATAATGCCATTGCTTACCAAAGGTCAGCTTGTGGAGGGTGTTCACGGCAAGGGTGGCGGATACCGACTTAAAAAATCGCCGCAGGACTGCACCGTAGGTGAAATTCTAAATCTTACCGAGGGTAACTTGGCCCCTGTTGCCTGTCTCGAATGCGGAGCAGAGCCGTGTGACAAAGCCGGAGAATGCAGAACACTTCCTATGTGGAGCGAATTTCATAAGATGGTAAACAATTATTTTGACAATATTTCTTTAAGCCACCTTATGAAAACCGACGTGTCGGATAATTACGTTATATAGGCTGATTTTCCTCAAAACAGCAGTATTCATCACAAAATGACTTTTTTAGATATTGAAAATTGCTTTAATATAGAGTATAATGATTATAGTAAAATCCCCATTTACTCTACAAATTTAAGGAGAATTGAAATGAAAAAGGTTATTTGCAAGGTTGAATACGATACCGATAGAGCTGTGCTTGTAGGCAAGGTAGCAAACGGCACATGGGGCGACCCCAAGGGCTTTGAAGAAACCCTTTACAAAACGGCTGAGGGTAAATATTTCCTATACACCTTCGGCGGCGAGGAATCCCCCTATCCTGAGGAAAACATAAAAAGAATGTCGGCACCCAAAGCCGAGGAATGGATTCAGGCACATATTGAAAGATAAGAAAAAACGGCTGTTTTACAGCCGTTTTTTCTTGCGGACGTGCATTGCACGTCCCTACATTATAGAATCACACCTTTTTAGTTACATATATAACCCTTTCGCTTTTATCGGTGGGAGGGTTATATGTCATATCGTCATAAATCGCAACGGTGCTAAGTCCTGCCTTGCGGAGAATTTCGGAAAGCTCACTTTCTGTATAAGCCCGTTCGCTGAAATCCTCGGAGCTTCTTATATAATGTCCGTCCTGCTCAATAAAGAAATCAAGGGAAATATCGGTAGTAAGCCTGTCGGCATGATAGCTGTTCTGCCATACGCAAAAAACGCCATCCTCCTCAACAACAAAGGTGTTATCACCTAATATGTTACGGTGCTTATATTCGGTGTTGACGTCAAATATAAAAAGGCAGTCCTTTTCAAGGAAAAGCGATACCTTATTTACAGCGGCGGTTAAGTTTTTAATGTTTGTTATGTGGTTAAGGCTGTCCATACAGCATATCGCACCGTCCACCGTGCCGTATAAATCAAGCTCTTCCGCTTTTTGGCAGAGAAAAAGCACGTCGGTCCCCATTTCGGCAGAGTTTTCTCCGGCCTTTGCTAACATCTCCTCCGACATATCAACGCCTATTACCTCAATACCTTTTTTTGCAAAGCAGTTGGAAAACCCGCCTGTGCCGCAGGCAAGGTCTAAAAGCAGGGTCGGGATTTTGCCGTGATTTTTAAAAAGCTTTAAAAGGTATTCGGTGCGAGACTTGTAGTCCACGTCATTCATTAAAATGTCGTAAGTTTCGGCGAAATTTTCGTAGCTCATTTTTCAAGCCTTTCAAAAGCGGTCTTAAAGCCCTCGTTCATAGCACGGCTTACACGGCTTATTGTAGCGGTGCTGGCACCCGTTTTCTCCACTATTTCGGTGTAAACCTTTTTTTCGTTAAGCATTTGCGCTACTACAAACCTTTGGGCAATGGTGGTTATCTCTTTAGGGGTGCAGGCATCGCTAAAAAATTTGTAGCACTCCTCACGGGTTTTTAGGGTCAGTATCGCATCAAACAGACGGTCGTTAAATTCATTCTTTTCCACAGCGGTTACCTCGTTGATATTTTATAATTGCATTTTAACATATTAAAGCGTTAAAGTCAATTCCTTAAAAAATTTTAAAAAATACTTGAAAAATCACTTGCAATGTGGTATAATACGTCAGCTATTCGGTGGAATGGCAAAAAAATAACACACATTCCGTATATCGTCGGTCGGGTGCATCTAACTGTCGAATGAGAACCGATAGATACAGCGGGATGGAGGAAAAACCTTTAGGAGGAAAAACAAATGGCAGTAGTAACAATGAAACAGCTTCTCGAAGCCGGTGTTCATTTCGGACATCAGACCAGACGCTGGAACCCGAAAATGGCTGAGTACATTTTCACAGAAAGAAACGGTATTTACATTATCGACCTTCAGAAAACCGTTAAGAAGCTTAACGAGGCTTATATGTTCGTTCGTGACATTGCGGCTGAAGGCGGAGATATCCTTTTCGTAGGTACCAAGAAGCAGGCTCAGGATTCCGTTAAGGAGGAAGCAGAGCACTGCGGCATGCCCTATGTTAACGCACGTTGGCTCGGCGGTATGCTTACAAACTTCACCACAATCAAGACCAGAATTGCCCGTTTAAATCAGCTCCGCACTATGCGTGATGACGGTACATTCGAGCTTCTCCCCAAAAAGGAAGTTATCAAGCTCAACCTCGAAATCGAAAAGCTTGAAAAGTTCCTCGGCGGTATTCAGGACATGAAAAAGACACCTGCCGCTATGTTTATTGTAGACCCCCGCAAGGAAAGAATTGCCGTTGCAGAGGCTAAGAAGCTGGGCATTCCGATTATCGCTATCGTTGACACCAACTGCGACCCTGACGAAATTGACGCAGTTATCCCCGGTAACGATGATGCTATCCGTGCCGTAAAGCTCATTGCGGAGACTATTGCTGCCGCTGTTATCGAGGGCAGACAGGGTGCTGAAATGGGCACTGCTGCAAGCGAGGAAGCTTCTGAGGAAGCAACCGAAGAGACAGCTGACGCTGAATAATTTTAAATAATCCGGAGGGAAATAAAATGGCTTTTACTGCTAAAGACGTACAGGCTTTAAGAGAGAAAACCGGTTGCGGTATGATGGACTGTAAAAAGGCACTTACCGAGACAAACGGTGATATGGACGCCGCTGCAGATTTCTTAAGAGAAAAGGGATTGGCTTCACAGGCTAAGAAGTCAAGCCGTATCGCTGCGGAGGGTACTGTTTGCGCTTACACAAAGAACGGCGTAGGTGTTGTTGTTGAGCTTAACAGCGAAACCGACTTCGTTGCCAACGGTGACGGCTTTAAGGCACTCGCCGCTGAGGTTGCAGAAATTATCGCAGAGCAGAATCCCGCTGACGTTGATGCACTTCTTAAGTGCGAAAAGGACGGTCAGTCCGTTGAGGCTAAGGTTCAGGAGCTGTTCCTTGCTATCCGTGAAAATATAAAAATCCGCCGTTTCGAGCGTGTTGAGGGTAAGGTTGTAACTTACGTTCACGCAGGCGGTAAAATCGGTGTTATGGTTAACTTTGACACCGCACTCGATGCTGACAATGCTGATTTCGTTGCTATGGGTAAAAACGTAGCAATGCAGATTGCCGCTATGAATCCGTCCTACCTTGACGAGGCTTCTGTTCCCGCAGAGGTTTTGGCTAAGGAGAAGGAAATCCTTATCGCTCAGATGAAGGAAGACCCTAAAATGGCTAACAAGCCCGAAGCCGTTCTCGGAAAAATCGTTGACGGTAAAATCGGTAAGTACTACAAGGAGAATTGCCTTGTTGAGCAGCAGTTTGTTATTGACGGCGATTTAACCGTTGGTAAGTATGTTGAAAAGACTGCTAAGGAGCTTGGTGCTGACATTAAAATCAAGTCCTTTGTTCGTTTCGAAAAGGGCGAGGGCATCGAAAAGCGTGTTGACGATTTCGCTGCTGAAGTCGCCGCTATGGCAAAATAATTTAATTTAAAGCTAAGACCGATTTGCTTTTTAAGCGAGTCGGTCTTTTTTTGCGGTTTTGATTATAAAATCCCCCAGGGGAGCATAATATATTTATAATTTGCGTAAATTGCTTGACAAATACCTACCTGTAAAGGTACAATAAGGAATATATATTATAAGGGGTATTATGCCCTTTCAAAAAAGATTGTAAGTATACCCAAGGTGTGGCGGTATACATTATATATAAAACAAAATTCGGAGGCTATTTATTTGATGAATGAAAATCAGGAAAAAAAGAATGTAAAGGGAAAGGATAACAAAACAAAAAAGAACAATCAAACCAAAAACAATACGAGTACAAAACCCCGTCAGAAAACAAACGGCACGAAGAAAACCGCACCTAAGACAGCGGCTAAGACGGCGGCAAACAATAAAGCGAGCGCACAGAACAGAAGGTCGGGCGGCACAAGGAGAACCTACAATAGAAATACACCCAAAAAACCTATTAAGATAATACCGCTCGGAGGTCTCGGTGAAATAGGCAAGAATATCACCCTTTATGAGTATGACGGTGATATGTTCTTGGTGGACTGCGGAATGTCCTTTCCGGACGAGGAAATGCCGGGTATTGATATTGTCATTCCCGATTTTACTTATATTCTGGAAAACAGGGATAAAATCAAGGGTCTTGTTGTCACCCACGGTCACGAGGACCATATAGGCGCTATTCCGTATCTGCTTAAAAACTTTAATCTGCCGATATATGCCACAAGACTTACTATCGGTCTTATCGAAGGAAAGCTCAAGGAGCATAGACTCTTAAGTGACGCTAAGCTTAATGTAGTAAAGCCGTCCGAGAAAATATCTCTCGGAAAATTCAATATAGAGTTTATTCATGTAAACCATTCTATACCTGACGCTGTCGGCTTTGCCATAACCTGCCCTGCGGGTACCGTTATTCACACGGGCGACTTTAAAATAGATACTACACCTATTGATGAATACGTTATAGATATAGGTAAATTTGCCGAGTACGGTAAAAAGGGAGTTTTAGCACTTCTTGCCGACTCCACTAATGCCGAAAGACCGGGATATACCGCATCTGAAAAGTTAGTTGGCGGCTCGTTCTCAAATCTTTTTGCTAAGGCGGAGGGCAGACGTATAATCGTAGCTACCTTCTCCTCCAATATACA
The DNA here is from genome assembly GCA_017481865.1 of Clostridia bacterium. Taxonomy (GTDB): domain Bacteria; phylum Bacillota; class Clostridia; order Oscillospirales; family Acutalibacteraceae; genus UBA737. The sequence continues at coordinate 18,516 of JAFUOL010000080.1, forward strand.
CCGTATTCAGCAGATTATTGACGAGGCTGTACGTTGCGGCAGAAAGGTTGCTGTTTCGGGCAGAAGTATGATAAATGTTGTAACTGTAGCTTCGGAGCTCGGTTACCTTAATGTGCCCGATAATGTGCTTATAGATGTTGCCGATATCAGAAATTACGAGCCTGGCAATATCGTGCTTGTAACCACGGGAAGTCAGGGCGAGCCCATGTCCGCACTTCACAGAATTGCTTTTTCCGAGCACAGACAGATTGAAATTATGCCGGGGGATATGATAATTATATCTGCCACACCTATCCCCGGTAACGAAAAGCTGGTAAGCAAGGTTATAAACGAGCTTATGAAGCGAGGCGCTAACGTTGTATATGAAAGAATGTACGATGTTCACGTTTCGGGTCACGCTTGTCAGGAAGAGTTGAAGCTTATGATGAGCATAACTAATCCTAAATATTTTATTCCCTTGCACGGCGAGCAAAAGCATCTTATGAAGCATGCAGGATTGGCTGAACAGATGGGAATTCCCGAGGATAATATCCTTGTTTCCAATAACGGCAATGTTATTGAATTAAGCGAAAAGGGGCTTGTCTGCACAGAAACCGTTTCCGCAGGCAGAGTTCTGGTTGACGGACTGGGTGTAGGAGACGTAGGAAGTATAGTTCTGCGTGACAGAAAGCATCTGTCCGACGACGGTATAATCGTAATAGCCGTATCCATTGACCGTGCTACCCGTGAGGTAATTTCGGGTCCCGACGTGGTTTCCCGAGGATTTGTTTACGTTAAGGAATCCGAGGAGCTTATGAATGAGATAAATGAGCAGGTCTGCGATATTTTAGAGCGCTGTTATATTAACAATATACGTGATTTGAACACCATAAAGACGAGGATTAAGGACGGGGTTTCAAAAGATTTGTTCTCAAAAACCAAGCGCAGTCCGATGATTTTACCGGTAATTATGGTTGTAGATTAAAGGAGTAATAAAAATGAAGGTTGTATTATTAGCAGATGTAAAAGGTCACGGCAAAAAGGGAGAGCTTTGCAATGTATCCGACGGATACGCAAGAAATTTCCTTTTTCCGAAAAAATTGGCTGTCGAGGCTGACAATGCCGCTTTAAACGAGCTTAAAAACCGTGAGGAAGCAGCCGCCCACCACAAAAAGGAAGAAATAAATGCCGCTAAGGCTACAGCCGAGAAATTAGAGGGCAAGTCTGTAAAGATTATCGCAAAAGCAGGCTCGAACGGCAGACTTTTTGGCTCTGTAACCTCTAAGGAGATAGCAGCTGAAATTAAAAAAAGCTTAGGAATTGAAATTGACCGCAAGAAAATGACCGTAGCTGATATTAAAAATTTCGGTGAATATACCGCAGAAATCAAGCTTTACCAAGGAATAACCGCTAAAATCACCGTAGTTGTAACGGAGTAAGGCTATGGCTGACGAAAAACTTATCTATAATCTTGACGGCGGCAGAATGCCCTATTCGGTAGAGGCGGAGCAGGCGGTTCTAGGCGCCGTTCTTATAGACCCTAAGTGCCTTAACGAAATAGCGGTTCAGATAAAGCCCGAATATTTCTATATCCCTCAGCATAGGGAGATATATTCTTCTATGGCATCTATGTTCGAGCTTAGTCAGACTATCGACTTTGTTTCTTTACTCGAAAAGCTTAAAAAGGACGGGGTCTATGACGAGGCAGGCGGCAAAGCATATTTAATGCAGTTGGTGCAGACCGTACCCTCTGCCGCCAATGTTCTGACCCATGTTGCCATTATCCGTGAGCGGTATTATGCACGCTCCCTTATGACGGCGGCGCAGGACATAATAAAGGATGTAAACGATAATTCGGTTGATTCGGGTAAATTACTTGACTCTGCCGAGCAACGTATTTACGAGATACGTCAGGGCAGGGAAATAAGCGGTCTTACGCATATTAAATCGGTAATAGAAACCGAAACCTATGACCGTCTTGCCAAAATGGCTGACCCTGATACCAGAGCTGATTATATAGGTATACCCTCAGGCATTGGTGCGCTTGATAAAATGATAACGGGACTTAATAAATCCGACCTTATTATTTTGGGCGCACGTCCCGGTATGGGTAAGACCTCCTTTGCTCTTAATATCGTCCGTAATGTGGCGGTGGGCACAGGCAAAACGGTATGCTTTTTCTCGCTGGAAATGTCCCGTGACCAGTTGGCTCAGCGTATGTTATCCAGCGAAGCGGGCATAAAAAGTGAAAAACTCCGTACAGGCGAGCTTACCGATGATGAGTGGACACGTCTTGCCCAAGCAGGAGAAAATTTATCTAAAGCCAATATCTATTTTGATGAGACTTCTACTATCACTGTTCCCGAAATGAAGGCAAAATTAAGACGTATGAAGCCTGCGCCTGATTTAGTTGTTATCGATTACTTGGGACTTATGAAATCTGCCCGTCAGATAGAAAACCGTGTTCAGGAGGTTTCGGAAATTACCCGAAACCTTAAGATAATGGCTAAGGAATTAAAGGTTCCCGTAATCGCCTGCGCTCAGCTTTCACGTGGTACCGAGGCTAAGGGCAAATCCCATAAGCCTGCTCTTTCCGATTTGCGTGATTCGGGTTCAATCGAGCAGGATGCTGACATAGTACTTTTCCTTTACAGAGAGACATATTACGATAATGAAAAATCTGATAGCGAGGACAAGGGCGACCCCAATAAGGCAGAGTGTATTGTGGCTAAGAACCGTCACGGTGAAATAGGCACAGTCGACCTTTACTGGGACGGTCAGTTCACACGCTTTACTTCTGTGGATGTGTTTAGATGACAATAAAAAAATCTGTCTTGAGGACAATAAGGCAATTTTCTCTCTTAGGGGATTATCACGGCGCTACGGTAACGGTAGCGTTATCAGGCGGCGCCGACTCCATGGCACTTCTTAATGTACTGTTATCCCTTAAGGATGAGCTCGGAATAACGATTGAGGCGGCACACTTTAATCATATGATAAGGGGTAATGAGGCCGACCGTGATGAGGAATTTGTAAAAGAGCAGTGCAAAAGGCTTGGCGTTAAGCTTTACTGCGGTCAGGGCGATGTTCCGTCTAATGCCAAGGAAAACGGCATTAGCCTCGAAACGGCGGCAAGAAATCTCAGGTACGACTTTTTGAGCCGAGTAAATAAGGATTTTGTAGCTACCGCACATACCGCAAGCGATAATTTGGAAACAGTGATTTTTAATCTTACCCGTGGCACGGCTATTGACGGACTTTGCGGAATACCCCCTAAAAGGGATATTTTTATCCGCCCGTTAATTTTCTGCACAAGGGAGCAGATAGAAAGCTACTGCGAGGAAAATAATATTCCTTACGTTACCGACAGCACAAATCTTTGTGACGATTATTCAAGAAATAAAATACGGCATAATATCATACCTGTATTAAAGGATATAAACCCCTCTGTAGAAAAAGCAATTGTAAGAATGTCTGTAGCTCTCCGTCATGACAGTAAATTTTTGAATTCCGCAGCAGAAAACTATCTTACTGCTAATGTAAATTCCGAGGGCGAATTATCTCTTGACGGCTTTGATACATTAGAGCCTGCTGTTTCAAGCAGGGTTGTTAAAATGTTTGTTGAGGGCGCTGCAAAACGGTCCTTTATGGAATCGGTGCATATAGAGGCGGTTTTAGGTATTATACAAGGCGGCGGCAAAATAAGTCTGCCTCATAAATGGACGGTTTATTGTGACAATCGAGTCCTTTGGGTGGAAAACAAAAGTAATGTTGAACAACAGAAAAACCCATATACTGTGAATACTGCCGAAATGGATTATAACTTATTAGTTTCGGAACAAAAAGTTAATAATTTGTTATTAAAAAACTCTATAGATTGTGATAAAATTGTGGGAGAATTGGTAGGACGTGTAAGATGGCAGGGGGACAGCATTCGCCTTAAAAACCGAGGCTGTACCAAAACTCTCAATAAGCTTTACAATGAATACCGAATACCCGTAGAGGAAAGGGATCTAATTCCTGTCCTTGCTGATGATAAGGGTGTCATCTGGATTTACGGTATAGGTGTAGCTCATAGGTGCGCCGTAACCGAGAATACAAAAAGAATTTTAAAAATAGATGTACAAAAAAATTAAGGGGAATCAAATATGCATGAGGATGTAGAAAAAATCTTAGTCAGCGAAGAAGAAATCAAGGAAATCTGCAAAAGACTGGGAGAGGAAATTTCCAGAGATTATGCCGATAAAAAGCTGCTGCTTGTAAGCGTGCTTAAGGGTGCGGTAGTCTTTATGGCTGATATTATGCGTAATATCACCTGCGAATGTGAAATAGACTTTATGGCGGTTTCCTCCTACAGCAACTCTAAAACCACAGGTGTTGTTAAGTTTAAAAAGGATCTGGACATCGACCCTGATGGCAGAGACATTTTAATAATAGAGGATATTCTCGATTCGGGAATAACTCTTTCTTATTTAAAAAATGTGCTGCTTCAAAGAAATGCCGCCAGCATTAAGATTTGCGCCTTTCTTGATAAGCCGGCAAACCGTCAGGCGGATATAACTGCCGATTACGTAGGTAAGGTCGTCCCCGATGAATTCGTTGTCGGATACGGACTTGATTATAACGAAAAATACAGAAATTTACCCTATGTGGGGGCATTATCGCCTAAGGTATATGCCGACAAATAGGAAAGGAGAACCTCCCTTGAACAAGAATTTGAAAAATGTACTTTTGTATATCGGTATACCGATAGTCTTTGTGCTGTCAATACTGTCGGTATCCTATCTTACAAAAAATGCTGCCGAAATTAAGTATTCCGAAATCGTGAACATGGTAAAGCAAAACGAAATTTCGGAATTCAGCCTTAACCTTTACAGCGGCGAGCTTACCTATACCAAGCGTGATGACGGTAAAAAATACCGTTATACCGTAGCTGACCCCGCTATATTCTATAACGACGTTAATGACGCTGTTATGAAAATAAATGAGGAAAACCTCGGAACCGATAAGGATATAGATTTTGATTATATTCGTGGCGGTCAGGGCGCTTGGCTTATGAATCTGCTTCCTACCCTTTTAATGGTAGGTATTATGGTGGTATTCTGGATATTCTTTATGCGTAAAATGAATTCCTCCATGGGTGCGGATAAAACCATGGGCTTTGGCAAGGCTAAGGTCAAAAAGGAAGACGGCAGAAAGAAAACTACCTTTTCAGATGTTGCGGGCTGTGATGAGGAAAAAGAGGAAATGTCCGAAATTGTCGACTTCCTTAAAAGCCCCAAAAAGTTTAATGATTTAGGCGCCCGTATACCTAAGGGTGTGCTTCTTGTAGGTCCTCCCGGAACGGGTAAAACATTGCTTGCACGTGCAGTTGCCGGTGAGGCAGGTGTACCCTTTTTCTCCATATCAGGCTCGGACTTTGTCGAAATGTTTGTAGGTGTGGGTGCATCCCGTGTCCGTGACCTTTTCGGTGAGGCAAAGAAAAATGCCCCTGCCATTATATTTATCGACGAAATTGATGCCGTGGGCAGACAGCGAGGAGCGGGTCTTGGCGGCGGTCACGATGAGCGTGAGCAGACCCTGAACCAGCTTCTTGTTGAAATGGACGGATTCGGCTCTAACGAGGGTGTTATTGTTATGGCGGCGACTAACCGTCCCGATATTCTTGACCGTGCGCTCTTGCGTCCGGGTCGTTTTGACCGTCAGATAACAGTAAACTACCCCGACGTTAAGGGCAGAGAGGAAATTTTAAAGGTTCATGCCCGTGGAAAATCCTTAGGTCCCGACGTTAATCTATCTACAATTGCAAAATCCACCGCAGGCTTTACAGGTGCTGACCTTGAAAACCTTCTTAATGAGTCGGCTTTGCTTGCCGTTCGTCATGGCAAGAAGGCTATCACTCAAGAGGAGGTAGAGGAGGCTACTATTAAGGTAGTAATGGGTGCCGAAAAGAAATCACATATCGTAAGCGATAAGGATAAAATGGTCACCTCTTACCATGAGGCAGGCCATGCCGTGGTTTCCTACTTCCTGCCTACTCAGGACCCCGTGCACCAGATTTCTATTATCCAGCGTGGTATGGCGGCAGGCTATACAATGTATATTCCTACCGATGAAAAGGGTCATACCTCTAAAAAGCAGATGTTAGAGCAGATTTGCTCACTTCTGGGCGGTCGTGCCGCAGAGCAGCTCACTCAGGATGATGTTTGCACAGGTGCCTCTAACGATATTGACCGTGCTACAGATCTGGCACGCAAAATGGTAACCAAATTCGGTATGAGTGACCGTTTGGGTCTTGTTACCTATGGCAACGATAATAACGAAGTATTCTTAGGCAGGGATTTCTCCTCCACACCTAACTATTCTGAAAAGACTGCAGCTGTTATCGACGAGGAAATCGAAAATGTTGTAATGGCTCAGTATCAGAAGGCGTTGGAGCTTCTTAAAAACGCTATGCCAAAGCTTCATGAGGTTGCTAAGGTTCTCTTTGAGAAAGAGAAAATTTCAGGTGATGAATTCCGCGGTATAATGGAATCGGAGTAATAAATATTGAACAATAAAAAATAATAATACAAAACGAAAATCCCATCGACTAAAGTCGACAGGATTTTCGTTTTGGAAGGGGCGAATCAAACCGAACCCCAGACCAAATATTACTGTATAGGACTGAACTCCTACATATTTTTTATGTTTTGTCGGCAAAGCCGACACGAAACCTCTTCAGTATTACTTCTTACTTATTACTTCAAAATCGGCAAGGTTACTTTAGTGAAGAGTGAAGAAGTAAGAGGTGAGAAGTAAAAATTGATAAGGCTCTGTCGAACCTTGTCTATTTTTGGAATGTAGCAATCAAATAGATGCTATTTAAAAAATCGATATTTAAGACTGAACTCTCACATTTTTGAATAGCCAAGTTTCAAAAAACACAAGTATTAAACAATCACACAATAGTATTCCTAATAATTTGCTTCTAATTTGTTATAAACAACTGCTTGTCCGGGAGAGCAATTGCAAGAAATTCCCCACGGATACTTTACATCACTATTTTTTTCATATTGATATACTATAACATCTGGATCATGATATTTACTAAAATCTTGGGCCAAATAAAAAGTAAAGTCACTAGAAGTAGCAAGAACAAGATGAATTTTTTCTATGTTTTCACTTTTTACTTTTTCACGAATTCGGCCCATAATCTTTTTTCGAAAATTCTTCATAGTTTCATACGAATCAATCGCATCAAAGTTATACAGGTCTTTATTTTCCATACAAAAATCCAATCGACATCTAATCTTTGTATTTAAAGATAAATTACGCAAATCATCATTGGTTATCTCAAGTGAAGTTGCAACAACTACTAACATCTCACGATTTAATGTTCTGAAATCTGTAAATCTGTCCTGCAAAGTGAGGGTGTTACCATGAGAGTATTCTGAAATTTCTATAAAATTAGGCTCCCCTTCTCTAAATTTATGTAATAGTCTCACGCTACCCTCATTGCCCATTTGAAATCCAGCACGAAAAATCAACGGAATATGTGCTATACCATAATAAAACACTTGCGTAAATTCATCGCATTTTGTATTTATCCCACTTATAATTTTATCCTGAATGCGAATTGCTTTAACAATATCGTTTTTAGACATTTCATTTACCAAATTTATATCTTTATGTATAACACGAGTATTGGCAACAATTTTTTCATCATATGTAGATTGATTATTAGAAAATGTGCTATGACATATTACAATTGATTTTGGTTTTAAAATATTTTTTAAAACTTTTAATATAATAAAAATCGGTAAAAAGATAGAAACAATAATTTTAAAAAAACTTTTTTCCGTTATTAAAAATACCGCAGGACAAATATTCTCAACA
>JAFUOL010000081.1 GCA_017481865.1 Clostridia bacterium
CAGTACGCATAAGGTACGAACGCACTATACCTATACCGTACTGCAAAATATATGTGAATAAAAGACAGGCAATCATAGTGAACAAAAGCCGTCCCGCATCAGGACCGACAGCCTGCGCAATTCTATTAAGCAATGCGATATTTGATTTGCTGTCTGTAAAGACTACATCAACAATAAAGCCTGTAATTGTAGGTGGAACTAATGACATTGCCGTGGTAATAAGCGATAAAATCACACTTATTATAATGGCTTTCGTTTCAGGTGCTACATATTTTGCAAGCTGTTTGAAAATTTTAAGCTTTGAACGACACTTTATACACTCGGCACCCGGATGAAGTAAATTTCTGCCGCATTTCGGGCAAACGCTTAAAGCACGTTCAAAGGTGACTTGCATAATTGCGTTTTCCTCGTTTAAGTCAGCACCCTCGTTAATGTGATTAATAAAAAGGGCAGCCGCATCACAAAGTGATGCTACCGCATAGGTGTAACGGAATAACACCTCGCGGCCGCCGCCCTCTAATACTGCTGAAAGGGTGGCGTTACCGTACATCCGCTTTGCCTCAGCACAAGTAAGCTGTGAATAAAGATACCTTTTTTCACCCTCTGATTCGCCGTTACAGCAAACAAGCGAATCTCTTGTGAATATAAGCGATGTCTCAGCGTAATTTCCCGCTAAATCTAGGTCGCCGACAATAACAAATAAAATCTGTTCACCGCTGTCAAGCATTTTTTCAACAACGGCTTCGGCTTGTTTTGGCAATGTTTTGTTTTTAAGTATGTAGTGTTTTTCTTCCATACTATCGCCCCGCTTTTAAGCATTAACTCTATTAAATTTTAGTTTACACCCCGTAAACTCGCCTATTATATAGCATGTTTTTTGCAGTATGTCAACACTTTTTTTAAAAAAAATACATTTTTTCCAAAAAGCGTTTTTTTGTCTTGACAACATGGTTTTGGTATGATATAAAATAGGTTTATTATACAGTTTTTACACTTTGGTTTTGCAGGATACTTGGCTTAAAAACGGCATCGTTAAGGAGAATATCGCCTACGGAAAGCCTGACGTACCGATGGTGAAATTATCGCCGCCGCAAAGGCTGTCGGCAGGAGAAATGCAGCTCTTATCCATTGCAAGGGTTATATTATAGAGCAGGGAACGCATACCGAGCTTTTAGCAAAGAACGGATTTTATACTAAGCTTTATAACAGCCAGTTTGCGGTGTGAGAATAATTCTATTGTCAGCACTTGCAGTTAATTTCAGTAAACTGATTGTCGGGTCACTGTTTTTCGATACGTAATAATGTGGCGGCAAGCTAATAATACAAAAAGAATTAAAAATCAGCGGTGTACTTTAGTTATACGGCTGATTTTTATTTTTGCTTTTACATATGTCTTGACACATTTCTATTCATATTTTATAATATGCTTATAATTTATGCCTTGGAGGCTATGAGATGTTAACTACCACAGAAATGCAGAAAGAAATACTGCGGCTTAAAAAAGAAAAGGATTTTTGTATTCTGGTACATGCTTATCAAACACAGGATATTTTGGAAATTGCCGATTTTGTGGGTGATTCCTTTGGGCTTAGCCGTCAGGCGGCAAATGCATCACAGCAAAATGTGCTTATGTGCGGTGTGCGTTTTATGGCGGAAACAGCCAAGATACTGTCACCTAACAAGAATGTGTATCTGTCTCACAAAGAGGCAGGCTGTCCTATGGCGGAGCAGATGACGGTTGAGGAAATTAAAGCTCTTAAAGCAAAATACCCCAATGCGGCAGTTGTAGCCTACATAAACACTACGGCAGAATTAAAAACGGTGTGTGACGTTTGTGTCACCTCCGCATCTGCCCTTAAAATCGTGCGTGAAATACCCCAAAAGGATATAATTTTCATTCCCGACTGTAATTTAGGCGGCTGGGTGGCAGAACAAGTGCCCGAAAAAACCTTTCATTTTATTGACGGCGGATGTCCTGTGCATATGTCGGTTACGGCAGAGGATGTTAAAAAAGCAAAAGCCGAACACAAGGACGCTTTGTTTTTGGTACATCCCGAATGTAAGAAAGAGGTTACCGACCTTGCCGACTATGCAGGCAGTACCACGGGGATTATGGATTATGTTGCAAAATGTGACAAGAATGAATTTATTATCGGAACCGAAAACAGTATAGTTCAGCATTTGAAGTTCAGCTATCCTGATAAAAGCTTTTATCCCATTTCTAAAAAATGCGTGTGTGACGATATGCGCCTTACCACCCTTGTGGATGTTTACAATTGCCTTATAGGCAAATGCAGAGAGGAAATACTGCTTGATAATGAAGTTATTGTCGGAGCGGGAAAGTGCATTGATGAAATGTTGAAATATGGGGGCTGATATATTGGATACCGATGTTCTTATAGCCGGCAGCGGCTGCGCAGGGCTGTACCTTGCTATAAATCTCCCCGAAAACAAAAGGGTGACTATAGTAACAAAATCCCAATGTGATAAAAGCGACTCCTTTTTAGCGCAGGGCGGTATTTGTATGCTAAAAGACCCTGCCGATTTCGATAGCTTTTTTGAGGACACCCTAAAGGCAGGGCATTACGAAAACGATAAAAAAAGCGTTGAAATTATGATAAATTCCTCGCCTGAGGTTTTAAACGACCTGTTAAGCTATGGAGTTGATTTTAACCGTGACGAAAATGGCGAGCTAACCTACACAAGGGAGGGCGCACACTCAAATAACCGTATACTTTTCCATAAGGATATTACGGGTAAGGAGATAACCTCAAAGTTGTTAAAAAAGGCGCAAAGTCTTGCCAATATTACCGTTTTAGAGCATACCGAGCTTTTGGATATTATCGAAAAGGATAACCGCTGTTTTGGAGGCATTGTCCGTAAGTCTGACGGTGAAATAGAGGTTATTAAAGCCGCTCACACGGTTTTTGCTACGGGCGGTATAGGGGGTCTTTTCTCCCATTCAACAAATTTTAACCACCTAACAGGTGATGCCCTTGCAATCTCCCTAAAGCATGGAATAGCGCTTAGGGATGCGGATTATGTTCAAATTCACCCAACAACCCTCTACACAAAGGAAAAAAACGAACGAAGCTTCTTAATTTCCGAATCTGTCAGGGGAGAGGGCGCAAAGCTTTACGGTAAGAATATGAAGCGCTTTGCAAATGAGCTTTTGCCACGTGACCTTTTAACACAGGAAATATACAAGCAAATGGAAAGGGACGGTAGTGAATTTGTTTGGGAGGATTTGCGTACCATACCTGAAAAAGAGGTGAGGGAGCATTTTCCCAATATAGTAGAGCATTGCCGAGAGGCGGGTTATGACGTTTTTAAGGAATGTATACCCGTAGTTCCTGCTCAGCACTATTTTATGGGCGGAGTTAAAATTGACTACAAGGGTAAAACCTCTATGGACTGCCTTTATGCAGTAGGGGAGACCGCCTGCAACGGTGTTCACGGTAAAAACCGATTGGCAAGCAACTCTCTTTTGGAGAGCCTTGTTTTCGCTAAAAAAGCGGCTTTGGATATTTCTGCCGATAACAGGACGGCAGAAAATCTGCTTGACGAGCCTGATTTAAAAGAGTATGATGATATAAAGACTCTTAAAGAAAATTATGCAAAGCTTGTGCTCGATGAAATAAAACGTTTGGAAAATAAATAATCAATTAAGGAGAATAAATATGTTTGATCCCGTTACATTAAAATTACAGGTAGACCCTCTTATTTTAAGCGCCCTCAGAGAGGATATTACAAGTGAGGATGTTACCACCAACAGCGTTATGCCCGAAGCCGTGCAGGGGGAAGTAGACCTGATTGCCAAAGAGGACGGAGTTATCTGCGGCTTGCAGGTTTTCCAGCGAGTATTTACTCTGCTTGATGAAAATACTAAGGTGGAATTTTTCGCTCAGGACGGCGATTTTGTAAAGAACGGTACATTGGTAGCTAAAATCTACGGCGATATTCGCACCCTTCTTTGCGGTGAGCGTACAGCACTTAATTATTTGCAGCGTATGAGTGGTGTTGCAACCTATACAAGAAAGGTAGCCGAGCTTTTAAAGGATACTAAAACCACCTTGCTTGACACCAGAAAAACCACCCCCAACAACCGTATTTTTGAGAAATATTCGGTACGTGTAGGGGGAGGAAAAAATCACCGCTATAATCTTTCTGACGGTGTACTTTTAAAGGATAACCATATAGGTGCCGCAGGCGGTGTTAAGGAGGCAATACTTGCCGCTAAAGAATATGCACCCTTTGTACGCAAAATTGAAGTTGAGGTTGAAAACCTTGAAATGCTGAAAGAGGCTTTAGAGGCAGGCGCCGATATTATAATGCTTGATAATATGACCCATGACGAAATAAAGACCGCTATGGGGATGATAAACGGCAGGGCAGAGGTTGAGGTTTCGGGTAATGTTACAAAGGAAAATATCGCCCGACTTACTGATTTGGGAGTAGACTATATTTCCAGCGGAGCACTGACACATTCGGCACCTATTTTAGACCTTTCCCTTAAAAATCTGCATAGAATTTAACGGAGAAAAGACAATGACGGGAGAAATCAGAAGAAAAGAAATTCTGAATAGCTTATCTAAGGCAGTATCTCCTATATCGGCTACCGCACTTGCGAAGGAGCTGGGAGTAAGCCGTCAGATCATAGTTCAGGATATAGCACTCCTGCGGGCGGCAGGCTTTGAAATAACTTCTCTTGCAAGAGGATATAAGCTTTCGAAAAAATCAGCCGCAAAGCGTGTGTTTAAGGTAAACCATACCGACACTGATGTGGAAAAAGAGCTTAATCTGTTTGTGGATATGGGCGGCACCGTGGCGGATGTTTTCGTTTACCACAGAACCTACGGCACAGTAAAAGCTAAAATGGGGCTTAAATCACGTATCGAAGTCAGGAAATTCCTTGACGAAATTTCCTCTGGAAAATCAAGTCTTTTAAAAAACGTTACCGACGGCTACCATTACCATACAGTTGAAGCAGAAAATGATGAAATTCTCGATATGATAGAACAGGCTTTGAAGGAAAACGGATTTTTGGCGCCTCTTATGGAGTACGAGCCTGAGGAAATCCAAAAACAATAAATCAAAAAGACGCCGTGGGCGTCTTTTTGATTTATTGGCGCCTTTAGGTGTGGAAATAAACCCCCGGTTCTACCGGGGGAAGAAAAAAGAGCGAAGCTACAATAAAAAGGGCGAGGCGTAGCTAAGCCCAAAAAGACTATAATAAAAG
>JAFUOL010000082.1 GCA_017481865.1 Clostridia bacterium
ATACCGATAATACTTGTCGTCCAAACACCTGCCGCAGTAGTAAGACCTGTTATTACATTATTGTTTTTAAGAATTATCATGCCGGCGCCCAAAAAGCCTATACCGGATATTACCTGCGCCGAAATTCTCAGCACATCACCGTCGTTGCCTGTTATATCGCTTACAAAAATACTTATCATAGATGTAAGCGCCGAGCCGAGACAGACAATAATATGTGTCCTCATGCCTGCGGCTCTGCCGTGTCGTGCCCTTTCACTGCCTATAAGTGCGCTGGCAATAAGCGGTATATTAACACCCGAAAAACGCTCGATTATCTTGCCGATAACCCCCGGCATTATTTCAATTATATCGGCTGAGCTGCCTGCAAGAACATCGCTTATACTCTACACACCTTGCAAATCGTAGGCAAAAGAACTTTGCACGGTAATCAGTCCGCAATCCGATGCGGCCTTTATTAGAAAGGTCTTGGTGCTGATAATTCCGTCCGCACCCATTTGGGCGAGAAACTCTATACCGTGCCTATCCTTACCGATTCCTTCGGCTAAGTCAATATTCCTATTTTGTCAAGTACTATTTAAGCCGGTGTTTGTTTGAGAACCGCAAATTTTGTTTTTCCTTTTGTGAAACACTAAAATTTTATTACTATGTTTTTGGGCAAAATTCACAAAAAATATCAATTTCGTAAAATCGTATTGACTAATGTGACTATGTGTGATATACTTCTAAAGGTGAAATGAATATTTGGATAACGTATTATTGGAGTGTTACCGCAAGGGCATAACCAACTTTGTACACAGTTTTAGTATATTGATTGTGTATTAGGTTGGCTTTTTTTATTTTCAAAAACGGAGAAAAGTTATGAAAGTTATTAAAGCCATTAACAATAATAATTTATGTGTACTTGATGATAACGGCAGGGAGCAGATAGTCTCGGGCAAAGGAATAGGCTTCGGTAAAAAGTACGGCGATACCGTAGACCCCATGCAGATACAAAAAACATATTTGATTACTGATTCAGAGCTACAGAAAAAAATGATAACCATGCTAAAGGAAATTCCTTTTGAAATCATGGCTTTTACTGATGATATCGTGGAATATATAAGACGGGAATATTCCTCAAAGCTCAGCGAATCCCTGCTTGTAACCCTTAGTGACCATATCGCCTTTGCGATAGAGCGAAAGAAAAGCGGTATGGAATTTACAAATCCGCTGATAGATTCTATCCGTACATCCTATCCGAAGGAATTGGGACTCGGCGAATACTGTGTAGAGCAGATGAGAAAGCAGTTAGGCGTCGAAATGACCGAGGACGAGGCAGGTTTTATAGCAATGCATATTATAAATGCCAGTCTTGACACTAAAATGGATGATGTTTACAGAATTACAAAATTGATAAATGGAAGCGTGGAAATTGCGGAATACTATTACAAGCGAAGTTTTGAGAGAGACGGCGTGGAATTTGAGCGATTTTTAGCCCACTTGAAATATTTAGCTCATAGACTGTTCGGAAATAAACCCCTGCCAAACGCATTTAGTGACGGTGACGTTTTTGTTACAATGATAAAGAAAACTTGTGAAACGGATTATAAATGTGCTAAATGTATCCAACAATATATTGAGAAAACGTTTGATAAGGATATCAATACCGACGAACTTGTGTCCCTTACCATTCACCTGAAAAAAATCAGCCGTAGCTGATTATTAAATATTTAAGGAGGATAATTATGAAAGACAAAATTTTTGGGGTCTTGCAGAGGGTAGGACGCTCCTTCATGCTTCCTATTGCTCTGCTTCCCGTGGCAGGTCTGCTTTTAGGTATCGGTAGCTCATTTACCAATCCTACTACCCTTGAAACCTACGGACTTACCGGAATTATCACAGAAGGCGGTTTGCTTTATACTATTCTTGACATTATGAGCAAAACCGGCAACGCCGTGTTCGATAACCTTGCTCTGCTTTTTGCAATGGGCGTAGCTATCGGTATGGCAAAAAAGGAAAAAGAGGTAGCCGCCCTTTCGGGTGCAATAAGCTACCTTATTATGAACACCGCTATCAGCGCTCTTATAACGGCTAAGGGCGGAGTTGAGGCAATGGCGGCTAACACCACTACTACAACCCTCGGTATTACAACACTTCAAATGGGTGTTTTCGGAGGTATTATAGTAGGCTTAGGTGTTGCGGCACTTCATAACAGATTTTATAAGATACAGCTTCCGCAGGTGCTCTCATTCTTTGGAGGCACAAGATTTGTACCTATTGTTTGCAGTATAGTTTACCTTGTTGTCGGTGTGGGCATGTTCTACATCTGGCCTGTAGTTCAGTACGGAATAGCACAGTTAGGTCAGTTAGTCCTTGAATCGGGTTATGCGGGCACTTGGATATACGGAATTATCGAAAGAGCCTTAATTCCCTTTGGTCTACACCACGTTTTCTACATGCCTTTCTGGCAGACAGAGCTTGGCGGCTCGCTGATGATAGACGGCACATTAGTGCAAGGCGCTCAGAATATTTTCTTTGCCGAGCTTGCATCTAAAACCACAGAGCAGTTCTCTGTATCGGCTACCAGATTTATGTCAGGTAAATTCCCCTTTATGATTTTCGGTCTGCCTGCAGCGGCATTTGCTATGTACAGAACAGCCCGCCCCGAAAAGAAAAAGCTTGTAGGCGGCTTGCTTCTTTCTGCTGCACTTACCTCAATGCTTACCGGTATAACCGAGCCCTTGGAGTTCACATTCCTTTTCGTAGCACCGATTATGTATGCAGTACATTGCGTTCTTGCCGGTCTTTCCTACATGCTTATGCATATTTTCAATGTAGGTGTAGGCATGACCTTCTCGGGCGGCGCTATCGACCTCACTCTGTTCGGCATTTTGCAGGGCAACGGCAAGACAAATTGGATTTGGATAGTTATCATAGGTCTCGTTTATGCGGTTGTTTATTACTTTGTTTTCTATTTCATGATAAAGAAATTCAACTACAAAACCCCCGGCAGAGAGGCTGATGACGAGGAAACAAAGCTCTATACCCGTAAGGATATGGAAGCGAGAAAAAATGCTAAAACTGCAGACGGTGGATTTGATAGAGTCAGCGCACTTATACTAAAGGGTCTCGGCGGAGCGGCAAATATTTCTGATATTGATTGCTGTGCTACAAGACTTAGAATTACCGTTAAAAATTCCGAATTAGTTGACGATGCACCGCTGAAAGAGAGCGGAGCCTCGGGTGTAATCCACAAGGGCAACGGTATACAGGTAATATACGGACCGCAGGTATCTGTAGTGAAATCCCATTTAGAGGATTTCCTCGATTCGGGACTTGCCGATAAGATAGACGAACTGCTTGACGGTAATACCCAAGCGGCAGCAGCCGAGCAAAAAACCGCAAACAAAGCGGAAAGCGGAACACTTTATGCTCACCTTACAGGTAAGGTGGTTCCCTTAGAGCAGGTAGAGGACGAGGCATTCTCTGCAAAGGTTCTTGGTGACGGTATCGCTATTGAACCCACACAGGGTAAGCTTTACGCTCCTTGTGACGGTAAAGTAGATATGGTTTTCGATACCAAGCATGCCGTAAATCTTGTGTCAAGCACAGGCTGCGAGATATTGCTTCATGTAGGTATCGACACCGTAAAGCTTGACGGAAAATTCTTTGAGGCTCATGTTTCTGACGGGGACAATATTAAAAAGGGAGATTTGCTCATATCCTTTGATATAGACGGTATTAAGAATGCGGGCTACAAAGTTACCACACCCATGATAATTTGTAACACCGATGATTATAAGTCTATCAAAAAAACAGCCGACGGCAGCATTTCAGCCGGAGAGAAAATTATAGAAATCGAATAAGGAGAAAGCACTATGAAAACATTTGAATATACCATTAAAGACGAATTGGGAATACACGCAAGACCGGCAGGTATGCTTGCTAAAACCGCTAAAAATTATGAAAGCGAAATTACCATAACCAAGGGTGAAAAATCCGTTGTATGCACCAAGCTCATGGCTCTTATGGGCTTGGGTGTAAAGTGCGGCGATACCGTAACTGTTACCGTAAACGGTGCTGACGAGGATGCGGCAGAGGCAGGAATTAAAGCTTTCCTCGAAGAAAACCTTTAAAGAGGTGCCGCTATGATTAAGTTTAGCGGAAAAGGAGTTTACGGTGCAATAGCTATCGGAAAAATTTCGGTTTTTCAACGTCAGGGCATTAGTGTAAAGCGCAGTAATATTGAAAATGTTGATACCGAGATAGAAAGACTCGAAGTGGCTAAAGCTACCGCTGTAGAGCAGTTGGGCGAAATCTACGAAAAGGCTTTAAAGGAAGTAGGCGAAGCCAATGCACAGATTTTCGAGATACACATGATGATGGTTGAGGACGAGGATTATAATGACGCCATTATCGGGCTTATCCGCTCACAAAGTGTTAATGCCGAGTATGCGGTAGCCGTGACTTCTAAAAATTTTGCCGAAATGTTCTCCTCTATGGACGACAGCTACATGCAGGCTAGAGCGGCTGATGTTAAGGATATTTCCAACCGTATAATAGCCTGCCTTACGGGCAGTAGTAAAACCGATGCCGATTCGGATGAAAAGGTGATTATCTGTGCCGACGATTTAGCCCCCAGCGAGACAGTGTCTTTAGATAAGGATAAGATATTGGCATTTGTAACGGCATACGGCTCGTCCAATTCCCACACGGCTATTCTTGCCCGAAATATGAATATCCCTGCCATTATCGGTATAGGCGAGGAATTTTTGGAGAAAATAACAGGCGGTACAATGGCTATTGCTGACGGGTTTACAGGGGATTTTATTATCGACCCCGATGAGGAAACTCTTGCAAAGTACGAGAAAAAACAGCAGGCAGAAACCGAGAAAAAACAGCTCTTGCAGCAACTTTCGGGAAAGGAAAATGTCACCTTGGACGGCACCAAAATAAATATTTTCGCCAATATCGGCAGTGCTGATAATATCGGAGCGGTGCTCCTTAACGATGCCGGCGGTATAGGACTTTTCAGAAGTGAATTTTTATATCTTGAAAAAACCGATTACCCCTCTGAGGAGGAGCAGTTCAGGGTATATAAAAAGGTTCTTGAAAGCATGGCTACCAAAAAGGTCATCATCCGCACTTTGGATATCGGTGCCGACAAGCAGGCGGATTATTTCAACCTTGCAAAGGAAGAAAACCCTGCTTTGGGACTAAGGGCAATACGGCTGTGTCTTGAAAGACCCGAAATTTTCAAAACTCAGCTAAGGGCACTGTACAGAGCCTCGGTTTACGGGAATTTAGGTATCATGTTCCCAATGGTTACAAGCGAAAGCGAACTAAAGGAGATTTTAGCTTTGTGTGACGAGGTCAAAGCTGAGCTTACAGAGCAAAATCTGCCTTTTGCAAAGGTGGAGCTTGGCATAATGATAGAGACCCCTGCGGCGGCAATTATCAGCGACAAGCTGGCGCCTATGGTGGACTTTTTCAGCGTAGGCACAAATGACCTTACACAATATACCCTCGCCTGTGACAGGCAAAATCCAAAAATAGAGCGCTTTTGCGACACTCATCACGAGGCAATTC
>JAFUOL010000083.1 GCA_017481865.1 Clostridia bacterium
GCTCCTGCAGGTCTTGAAGGTTTGTTCTATACCGGAAGTTTTAAACTGCTTGGAATTCAGACTCTTGGCATCATTGCAATCCTTGCTTGGACTGCTGTTACAATGGCACTTACCTTCTTCATTATCAAAAAGACTGTCGGACTTCGTGTATCGAAGGAAGAAGAAATCAAAGGTCTTGATAGCACAGAACACGGTCTTCCCAGTGCTTATGCAGACTTTTTACCTGCGGTTGAGAGCCTCGATTACGGCTATGAAGAAGCAGTCAGTGTTAGCGGTGATGTTCCTGTTGCAGAAGCAGTTACCGTGAAAAAGATGCCGACCTTTGATGACAGCACACCCAAGCTTACTAAGGTTGAGATTATTTGTAAGGAATCAAGATTTGAAGCTCTTAAAGCTGCTATGATGCAGATAGGAATAACCGGTATGACCGTATCCCATGTTTTAGGCTGCGGTGTACAGAAGGGTAAGCCCGAATACTACCGTGGTGTTCAGGTAGAGGCAAATCTGCTTCCGAAAGTACAGGTTGAAATAGTAGTAAGCGCAGTTCCTGTTCAGAGTGTTATCGATACAGCCAAGAAGGTTCTTTACACCGGTCATATAGGTGACGGTAAGATATTTGTTTACGATGTTGAGAACGTTGTAAAGGTTCGTACCGGTGAGGAAGGCTACGATGCTTTGCAGGATGTAGAATAATTAAACATGTACTTAAACTTATGCCGACGGAGGTTTTCCGCCGGCATAAGGTGGTTAGGAGAATATATATGTGTTCTATTATGGGTTATTGCGGCAAAGGCGCCGATTTAGAAAAATTTAAAATAGGTTTTAAAGAAACTGTTTCAAGAGGTCCTGACGACAGCCGCATTATTGATACGGGCAAGGGTCTTTTAGGCTTTCATCGCCTTGCCATTATGGGGCTTACATCCTCGGGTATGCAGCCCTTCCAACTTGACGGCAGTTATGTTGTCTGCAACGGTGAAATTTACGGCTTTGAAAAAATTAGGCAAGAGTTATCAAAGAAGTATACCTTTGAAAGCGATTCCGACTGCGAGATTTTACTCCCCTTATACCGTGAGTACGGTACAGATATGTTCCGCTTGCTCGATGCGGAATTTTCATGTATAATCTATGACGGCGAGTGTGGGGAATACATTGCCGCAAGGGATCCTATAGGTATCCGTCCTTTATACTACGGATATGATGAAAACGGGGTAATACTCTTTGCTAGTGAGGCTAAAAACTTAGTAGGTCTTACAGACAGAATAATGCCTTTCCCACCCGGACATTACTATAAAGGGGGAGAGTTTGTCTGCTACTGCGATATTGCCCATCAAAATACCGTATGTAGCGATGACCTTGAAACGGTTTGTAAAAATATTCATGACAAGCTGGTTTCAGGTGTAAAAAAGCGTCTTGTAGCGGATGCTAAGGTTGGCTTTCTGCTGTCGGGTGGACTGGATTCCTCTCTTGTCTGCGCTATTGCCGCTAAGGAAAGCCGTGAGCCTATAAAAACCTTTGCCATTGGTATGAGCGAGGATGCTATCGATTTAAAATACGCAAAACAGGTAGCCGAGTACATAGGAAGCTGTCATAGGGAAATAATTATTACAAAGGACGATGTGCTTGAAAGTCTTGAAACGGTAGTCCGTCTGCTTGGTACATTTGATATTACCACTATCCGTGCCAGCATGGGAATGTACCTTATTTGCAAGGCTATTCACGAACAGACCGATATAAGGGTACTGCTTACTGGCGAAATATCAGACGAGCTGTTCGGCTATAAATACACCGACTTTGCGCCCTCTGCGGATGCTTTCCAAAAGGAGGCTGAAAAGCGCATCAGCGAGCTTCACATGTATGATGTTCTCCGTGCAGACCGCTGTATCTCGGTAAACTCACTGGAAGCAAGAGTGCCCTTTGGTGACCTTGATTTTGTAAAGTATGTAATGTCGGTAGACCCTGAAATTAAGCTTAACAAATACGGTAAGGGTAAATATCTGCTGCGCCATGCCTTTGAAAATGGGGATTATCTGCCCCATGATATACTTTGGCGGGAAAAGGCGGCATTTTCGGATGCGGTAGGTCATTCTATGGTAGACTACCTTAAAGAATATGCCGAAGGCTGTTATTCCGATAAGGAATTTGAAGAAAAATGTCAAAAATACAGCCATGCCCGTCCCTTTACAAAGGAATCTCTGCTTTATAGGGAGCTTTTTGAAAAATACTATCCCGAACAGGGCGAAATGATAGTTGATTTCTGGATGCCTAATAAGGAGTGGGAGGGCTGTAACGTAAACGACCCCTCTGCCAGAGTGCTTTCGAACTACGGCGACAGCGGAAAATAATAAAGGAGTTTTAACTGACTATGGAAAAAAGAGAACAGCTTTACGAAGGAAAAGCAAAAAAGGTATTTAAAACCGATGACCCCGAGCTTTTGATTGTAGCTTACAAGGACGATGCCACCGCCTTTAACGGACTTAAAAAGGGTACGATTTCGGGTAAGGGTGTTATCAACAATAAAATGAGCAATTTGCTTATGGGTATGCTCGAAAAGAAAGGTATACCTACCCATTTTGTAAAGGAACTTAGCGACCGTGAAACCTTGGTAAAAAAGGTATCTATAGTACCCTTAGAGGTTATTATACGTAACATATCCGCAGGTTCATTTTCTAAGAAATACGGTGTTGAGGAAGGCATAGCTTTTGACGAGCCTACCATTGAATTTTCCTATAAAAATGACGAGCTTGGCGACCCGCTTTTAAACGAATACCACGCTTTGGCTTTAAAGCTTGCAACCAAAGAGGAGATTGAGACCATTAAGGATTACGCTTTTAAA
>JAFUOL010000084.1 GCA_017481865.1 Clostridia bacterium
AACACCTAAAACATTGATACCAAGCTCGGTGGCGTTATTTACAGTGTGATTAAATGCATTATAGGTGGTAACATCGGCACGTACTACAAGCAAAAGTCCGTCACACTTCTTGGCGATTACCAAACCGTCGGACACAACGTTTATGGGCGGAGTGTCGATTACAATATAATCGTAAAGGTCCTTTATGCCGTTTAGCATCTGCTCGAAAGCATCGGTACTGAAAAGCTCTGACGGATTACTCGCCTGAGTTCCCGAGCACAAAATATCCATATTGTCGTTGTATTTCTTTACAGTGTCCTTAAAATCGGCGGTGTTTGTAATAACGTCAAGACAGCCTAATCCATTCTCGATTTTAAGCTTTTTATGAATGGTAGAACGTCTGCAATCGGCATCTATTATAAGCACCTTTTTATTAAGCTGAGATATGGCAATAGCTAAGTTTATAGCTGTTGTGGACTTGCCCTCTGCGGCATCGGGGCTGGAAACTGCAATTATTTTTCCGTTTATCTTTTCAAGGGTAGATATAAGATGTATGCGGGTAGTCTTGTAAGCCTCCACCACAGCAAAGGGAACCTTATTCTGCTTTTCGGTACCGAGCATGCGCTCGTTTTGTTTAGCGGTGGGCTTTTCAGCGGTTTTATTTGCCATTGCTTACATTACCTCCCTTGCCGTAGTAGCTGTACTTTTTATAGTATTTTTCATTTTTAGCAGTTGAAAAATCGGGGATACAGCCGAGTACCGGAATGTCAAAACGCTCCTTGAAATCCTCCTCACCCTTAATTACCGTGTTGGCACAGTAGATAAGGAATATAATAGCATAGGCAATTGCCGCTCCTACAACAGCCGCTGCGGCGGTGATAATAAGTGTACGGGGGAATATCTTGTTTGCTGTGTCTGCAACCGAGGTGGCGGTAACCGCAGACTGAGGTACAAAGGTATTTATGTAACCCGGGGCAAGCTCCAAATATGTATTTACAAGCTCAATAGCCTCCTCACGGTCATGAGAGGTAAAGCTAATATCGATAAACAGGGTATTGGTGGAGCGTCTCGCAACGGTGGCAAAGGACTTAAGCTCGGAATAGGTGTATTCGCCGCTAAGCTCCTCGGATAATTCCTTGAAAATACCGTTGGTATTAAGAATATCGGTTACGGTATTGGCAAAGTTAAGGGAAGCCTGAATATCGGTATTGTTAAGGGAATCACCGTTTTCAAGGGTGCCTGAGGTTTCCGAGCCGCCGGTACTTACTATGGCACCGTTGGTGACCATAATAGAGCCTGTTGCCGAATATTTGGGAGATGCCAAGAATTCGCAGAAACAAAATGCACCTACGGCGGCTACCAAAGCGGCAGCTACGATAATGAAAATATGTTTCAGCGCTATTTCAACAAGTGTAAACAAAGAAATATTTTTCACGCTAATCCACCTTAAAGCTGTAAATTTTAAATTATCTTAGGTTAGTTAGACTCTCGCTAACCTAATTATTTTAACATAAATAATTTGTATAATCAAGCCAAAAAATTTACCGTATGGTAGAAAATTTTTTGATTTTATTGTAAGATTTTTGAATTTCCTCATACTCACGGTAAGCGTTGTTATAAACCTCTATAATACAGGAGCCGTCATAGCCCTGATTATTTAAGAATTTAAAAAAGCCTTCAAAATCGAAATTCCCCGCAAGGGGCAACAGACAGTCCGAGGCGGTGGAATGGTCGCTTATGTGGTAGTGACGTGTGTTACCGTAAAATTCCTCTGTAAGGGCAAAGGGCTCGTAGCCACAGCGCACCGCCTGCTTGATATCGATGCAGAATTCTGCATCCGCCCCTAAAATATCACGCATAGACCGCAAAAATTCAATATCGCCTGCTCTGTGGTTAGCCACATTTTCCTGTAAAACCGTAACTCCGTTTTTAAGAGTAGCCTCTTTAAGAAGCATATACCTTTCGCAATATTCCTCGTCACTTAAAATTCCATTAGGCTTTCCGCCGTGCATTATAATATACTTAGCTCCAAGCTGAGCCGCAATTTCGGAATAACGGCTGTATTTGTCCAATGCCTCATAAAAACGCCGGTCGTAAGCCGAAAAAATCATAAAGGATTCGGCAAGTGACATCGTAGGGTGAATGGAGGAAATTTTAATACCGTATCGGTCTTTGGTTTCAAGTAAAATATCGATAAAGCTGTTTTTAAGCTCACATTCGGCATTGAAAAAAATCTCGGTAACGCTGAATCCTGATTTTGCCACTTCCTCAAAAGCAAGCTCGGTTTCAAGAGGGTAGTAGCTTGCGGTGGAAACGCCTATATTCACGGTTTTTCCTCCTTTTTCGGTGTTACATAAACCGTTTTATTGGTGGTATAAATAACCATGCCGGGTTTAGCACCGGCAGGCTTTTTAACGTATTTTATCGGTGTGTAATCTACGGGTACGTTGGAGGAATCCTGCGCTTTGGAGTTTTCTGCCGCAAGGGTAGCCGCCGTGAGTACAGTCTCGTCACTTAAATCCTTACCGCCCGACATTACTACTACATGGGAGCCTGCAATATTTTTAACATGAAACCACATATCGTTTTTAGCGCCTAAACGAGTGGTGATATAATCGTTTTGGGTGTTGTTTTTGCCTACAAGTATTCGGTATCCTTCAATGGAGGTATACTCCTTAAATTGAGGCAGTTGGCTGTTTTTGCGCTTTTGAGCTGTCCTTTTAATATAACCGCCGCTTGCCAGCTCCTCCCGTATTTCACCGATTTCGGAAACGGTTTTGCATCTGTGAATACTGTCAAGAACTGAATCAAAGTATATTATTTCCTGACGGTCAGCCTCTGTCAAAGAAGTAAGCGCCTGCTCGGCGGCATAGCTCTTTTTATAATCCTTAAAGTACTTCTCGGCATTTTTAGCAGGGCTTATGGCAGGATTAAGGGGTATTCTTATAAGCGCCATGCTTTCATCATAATAATTCGGTACTTCGGCAAATGTACTGCCAGCCTCAATCGAATAAAGATTGGCTTTTAAAAGCTCACCGAAAATACGGAATTTTTCCCTGTCCTTACAGGCTTCAAGCTCATTAAGCCTTAAAGCAAGCTTTTTTTCGGTGCGTGCTTTTAAGTTGGTAACAAGCTTAATTATATCGTGAGCACTTGTCCTTATTCTCGCATCGGTCTCCCTTGCGGTATAAAAGGCATCCAAAAGCTGACTTAGGCTTTCAAATTTCTGCTTGTTAACAGCCTTACCGTACTGGTTAAGGTCTATATATGAATAGTCGAAGGGAGAACCATCTTCCTTAAAAACCACAGTAGGCTCTGCATCGCCTGAAAGTCGGTCAATAACCGTTTTAAGGGCGGCTTCCAAAGCGGAATAACCGTCTGTAAAATCATTTTTTATACTATTATAGGTGTTTTCAACCTCTCTGCACACTAAGGGGGAAAAGCCGTCCAAGCGTGAGAGTAAGGCTTTTGAAATCTCACCCTCATTTAAGGAGATTTGGCGGCAAACAGCCGAAATATCGCACTCAAGGGGATTTTTCTTATCCTGCTTTTGGGGGTATTCGTATACGGCATTCGGAAGTATCAAACGTGATGCAGACTCAACATCGCTATGGCGAATAGCGTCAATTATCCGTCCCTGCTCATTTACAAGTACAATGTTAGCCTGATTGCCTATAAGCTCGCAAATAAGTCTTAAATTTACCCTGTCGCCCATTTCGTTGGTTGCCGAAAAAACCAGCTCGGCTACACGTTCGAGCTGAGGCTGGCGCATCTCCGTTAGTTTTGCAGAGGACAGATATTTTCTTATAAGCATGCAAAACATAGGAGGAGTGGCAGGGTTTTCGTATTTATTTTCGGTAAAATGTATTCTTGCCGCTCCCGATTTCACGGTGATGTAAAGCCTGCTTACAAAGCCTTTTTTGCGTAGCAAAAATACCAGCTCATCTCTGGAAGGCTGGTAAATTTTATCTATATGGCAGTCGATGGCGCTTTTCAGCTCCTCGACCGTTTTGTGAAGAAATCCGCCGTCAAAAGCCATAGTTATTCTCCGAAACCGTTGTCTTTAAGATAATCATTTATACCCTCAAGGACATTTTTGTAATACAAGTAATCCTTTTGCTTTTCGGGCACGTTTTTAAGGGCATTAGCACATTCCAAACACCTTTTTTGCTGTTTTTCTATGTACATAAGACCCGATTTTACATTAGGGGAGACCTTGCCTACATAGTAAAAATATTCTGGGCTTTCATAGGAATTGCCGCTGTATTTTACAAGCATTACCGAATAAAGCTTGCCGTTTTCAAGGATGGGTACTTCCTTTAAAATTTCAAAGCCGTTTGTCTGAAGAAATTTTCTTAAAGCCTCGGGTGAGGTGGTGGGCTGGAGTATAAGGATTTTGTCCTTTTGCTTTGCAACGGAAAAACCTCTTTCTATAATTCCCGATATTACTTCGCCGCCCATGCCTGCTATTATTACCGTGTCAGTTTCCTCGGGGCTTATGCCCGAAAGACCGTCACAAAGGCGCAGTTCAATCCCTGTAACACCTGCTTTTTCGATATTTTTAGCCGCATTTTGTAACGGCAGAGGGTTAATATCTGCCGCAATAATGCTTTTCACTTTTCCGTCGGTTTTAAGATGTATAGCAAGATAACCGTGGTCTGTACCTACATCGCAAACCCTTGCACCGTCAGGTACAAGGGAGGCGATAGTACTAAGCCTTAAGCTTAAATCAGGCATTATTTATTTTCAAAATACTTGTTAAGCTTTTCTACAAGCTCGTCACAGTCTGTGCCGTGAACTTCGCATGCCTGCTCAATGCTTTCACTTCTGGAAGCGGGGCAGCCTAAGCAATGCATGCCGATTGCGAAAAAGTATTCTGCACAACCGCTGTCGATATCGAGAACGTCGCCTATAAGCATATCTTTTGTAATTTTCATAAAATCAAATCCTTTTCTTTATATTTAATTATTATTAAAATAATTCGGTTTTTTTATTCAGGTCAGACCGATTGTGGTTATAAAGCTTACGGTTGTCCATAGCCCAAATTCTGCCCGAAAAATCCTCTGCTTTGGTATTTGTTACGGATTCTCGCATTTCGTAAACTCTCGAATCCATAAGGTCAAGCTCGCTTAAAAGCTCGGCTTCAATAAACATGGGTCTTACTGCCGCACCGAATTCGGGCTCACCGTGGTGAGAAAGAACCATATGCTCTAAAAGCATAGCGGTTTTTTTGTCAATGCCCAGCTTTTCGGCATACTTATCTATTACCATAGCACCCATAGCAAGGTGACCTAAAAGGTTGCCCTCTGTAGAATAGCCGGTGGCAATTCCCGTATCGGCTACCTCGAATTCGGTAAGCTTTGCTATATCGTGCAGAATTGCACCTGAAATTAAAAGCTCGCTGTCGACAAAGGGGTATACCTTACAAACATTTTGTGCCAAGCGCACGATTGAAAGGGTATGTAAAAGCAGTCCTCCACGTACAGCATGGTGCAGCTTAAATGCCGCAGGCCAGTAAAGTAACTTCAAACGGTTGTCCTTTAAAATAGCGGTTACAATACTTTTAAGCTGACTGTCCGAAAAGCTATCAGCAATGCTTAAAAGCTCACCGAACATTTCCTCACCCGAATAGTCTGCCGTTTTAACAAAATCGGCGGCGTCTACATTATCCTCGGGGGTAATGTGCCGTATTCTTTCGATTTTGAGCTGGTCTGCGCCGTTGTACTGTGAAATAAGCCCACGTATTTTAACAAGCTCGTTTACGGTATAAGCACCGTGAAGCTCTGGCGAATAGCGCCAAAGCTTGGCGTTTATCTCACCGTCGCTGTCGCCGAGCATCATATCAAGATAGCTGTCTCCCTTTGAGGAGGTCTTTTGGTCAAGACTCTTTATGATACAAAAGCCGTCGACAAGTCCCTTGTTATCAATGGGTGTAAAGTTCATATACTCATTCCTTTCCTATACATTATAATATACTCTCTATGTTAATTCAAGAATTTTATTGAATAGAAGCGAAGTACTGTACAATACCCTTTGCTATAGCTTTGGCTTTTCTAAGACTCTGTTCGGTATTGATTATATTATTATAGTCGTACTTGTTAGACATATAGCCGTTTTCGGTAAGCACTACGGGGCAGTTCGTACACCGTGCCATGAAATAATAATGCCAATCGAGCTCGTATTTACTGTAAAAGTCCGTTTCATAGGTACAGTCTCTTATGTACTTTGCGGCACTTGCCGCAAAGGGCTGTGAATAGCAGACTTCAAAGCCGCTGACATCGGACCTATAGTGTGAATTATGATGCACTGCAATACAAAAATCAGGCTTTAATTGCTGTAGCATCTTGATTTTTGTATCGGCTGATGAGGTGGAATTGTCACTCCTTGTCAGGTAAACTGTAGCGCCTATGCTTTCAAGCTCTGCTTTTATCTGATTTGCAAGAACTAAGTTCACATAAGCCTCGGTGTAGGTGTTGGAAAAGGATACCGCACCGGGGTCAATTCCACCGTGACCTACATCAACAAGCACCTTAACACCTGTCAAATCATAGCCGTAATAATTATCAGCGGCGGTAACGGCTACAGGGTTTAAAAATTCAAATACAAGCTGACCGTTTTCGTTATATTTTGCGCTCCAGCCGTAAAATCCGCCCTTTTTCTTTAGGTGAAGCCTAAGGGTATAATCGTTCTCGTTTTGAATAATTTCGGCGGATGCAAAAATCGGGTTGTCCTCGGGTATAGCAATTTCGCCTGTAAGCACGGTAGCGTAGCAAAAAGTAATATCTACATAGGTGTATGTAGCACTGCTTATCCTGTAATCCTGATTTGAGGGGCTTGAATAGCCTTGGGGAAGTAAATCAAAATAGAAAGGAGCTTTCCACATTGTATCAAGGGTAAGTACTGTGTGCTGACCGCTGTTTTGGAAGGAGGAAATACCAATTTCGTTATGGTCGGGCAAGGTTCCTGCATATTCCTTTACAATCTGTACGGTATTTGAGGTCGGCTTGTCCTTATGTGAGGTATACACCTGATAGCCGCATCTTAAAACGGCATATTCCTTTTTTTCGGTGGAGTTTTCATAATAAACATAGCTTTGTGAGCTGTAGTCCATAGTGCCCTGCGGCAGATAATTGTTTGTAGGACGTGATGCATCATCGGTGGCAAAGGCATTAAAGGTTTCCGCCTCGTAGGCTATAATTTCGGTTATCTTACCCGAGCCAACGTCTATATATCTGCCACCGCTTTTAAAATTCGGGTCACTTTCAACTATAAAATCAGGCTTTAAGCAGATAATATCACCCGAATAAAAGATTTCGCTTTTACCGTCATATGTAGCAGTATAGGTTATTTTCCCGTGATTTACATCGCTGTAATTATTGTCTGGCAGCTTGAAGCTTCCGCCGTAGTTTATAAAAATATCAGACTGTTCGGTTTCGTCCTGCTCTGCTTGGGGGACAAGGGAAACGGTGTTGCCCATAAAGGCGGCGGTAACGGTACTGCCTTTTCTTGCTTTAACCGACACCGCAAAGGTAGCTCCGCAGGAATATTCCTTACTGCCTGACGGTCGGTAGCTTTCAATCACAACATATCTGTAATTTACTGTGTATGTATGATTTTCACCCTTGTGTGAGAAGGTAAAGGTGTTGTTGCCGATATTTAAATTCACCGTAAGCGAAAAAATACCGTTTTCGCCCCGTTCTACGGTTTCGCCGTTCATTGTAAGAGGCTCGGCAGGGTCAGATGTACCCGAAAAGGTGTATGTGGCCTCGGTGGTTTTTATGTTCTTGCTTTCAGGGGAGGTTATACTAAGGCTGATGCCATTGTCCACGGGAGCAGATACGGTTTGCGCAGGCTCTGAAGATGAGGCGTATGATGAATCCGAGCTATCGGCAGAAAGGTAGCTTGAAGTGCCGTCTTTAAAGGCACCTTTGGCATATTTCATAACTAACAAAACTGCCAAAAGAGCGACAGCTAAGCCTACAGCTACAGATATTATAACGGTGATTGATTTTTTAGAAAGCATATATAATTCTCCGCAATATTACTTGACGCATTTTAACTTTTATATTAAAATGTTCTATACAAAATACTATTTTACAACAATTTCGGTTTAGTTACAAGGTCTAAATTTAGGAAAAGCAGGGGAAACTTATGAAAACTTGTTATATTTTCGGGGCGGCGGAGGGTTTTCCGCAGAAATTTGTCAGAAAAGCCGAGGATTTGCTAATCGCTGCCGACGGCGGATTTTCTATGCTTCAAGCCATGAAAATTACCCCTGATATAGTGCTCGGAGATTTTGATTCCTTGGGTCATGAGCCGAATTTTAACGGAAAAATAATCAAGCATCCTATTCGTAAGGATGATACCGACACCATGCTCGCAGTAAAAACAGGCTTAGAAATGGGCTTTAAACGCTTTGTGCTTTACGGCTGTACAGGCAAACGGCTTGACCATACTATTGCTAATATTCAGACCCTTTGCTATATTTCCTCTCACGGCGGCAGAGGTTATCTTTGCGGAGACGGCTTTACCGCTACAGCTGTTAAGGACGGCAGTCTTGGTTTTAAGACTACGGCTAATGGTACTGTCTCGGTCTTTTCAAACGAAACGAATACAACAGGTGTAGATTTAAAGGGGCTGTTGTTTCCTTTAAATAACGCTGAAATGAATTTCGACTTCCCCTTAGGTGTCAGCAATGAGTTTATAGGTGAAAGGGCGGAAATTTCGGTAAAAAGGGGAACAGTTACCGTAATTTGGTCAGGGGATTTAAGCGATTTAGAGAATTTTTAAAAGAATTTTACAAAAAAAAAAAAATAATACTTGATTTTTCCTTGACTTTCAATTATAATAACAAAGTCGCCTAAAAGCGTATGGAGAGATGGCTGAGCTGGTCTAAGGCGCACGATTGGAAATCGTGTAACGGCTAATACCCGTTCGGGGGTTCGAATCCCCCTCTCTCCGCCATGAAGCGGCAAAACAGGTTTTGCCTAAAAGAATAGATAATAAAGAATAAATTTTAAATATGGTACTTTTACCGCTTTTTTATTTTTCTTTATTCTCTATTCTTTTTTATTTATTCTTTAAACTGCAAAAATGAATAATAATTGATTTAATATGCCTTAAAATTAAAAGGAGTAAACGCATGAGACCTACACTTTATATTGTTATACCCTGCTATAACGAGGAAAAGGTACTTCCGATAACGGCACCTATGTTTTTGGAAAAGTTAAGCTCACTGTCCGAAGACGGAAAGATATCCGATAACAGTCGAATTATGTTCGTTAATGACGGCAGTAGGGACAGCACATGGGATATTATTTGTTCGCTTGCAAAAGAGGACAAGCATTACTGTGGGGTTTGCCTGAGTCGAAACCGTGGACATCAAAATGCGCTCCTTGCCGGACTTATGGAGGCAAAGGATAAATGTGATATCACTATAAGTATCGATTGCGACGGTCAGGATGATATAAATGCCATGGATAAAATGGTTGACAAATATTTAGCAGGAGCTGAGATAGTATACGGCGTTCGCAACAGCCGCAAAACCGATACTTTTTTCAAGCGTACGACAGCACAGGGCTTTTATAAGCTGCTTGAAATAATGGGAGTGGAAACGGTTTACAACCATGCAGATTATCGGTTGATTTCCGCAAAGGTGCTTGAGCATTTTGCCGACTTCAAAGAGGTTAATATTTTCCTGCGTGGCATGCTTCCGCTTGTCGGCTTTAAGAGCACATCGGTATACTATGAACGTCATGAGCGTATTGCGGGAGAAAGCCATTACCCGTTAAAAAAGATGCTGTCACTTGCCTTTGACGGTATAACAAGCCTATCTGTAAAGCCTATACGCATAATCACCACATTCGGATTCTTTGTTGCACTTTTAAGCTTTATCGGAATAGTCTGGTCGGTTATTGTAGCCATTACGGGTAAAAGTGTAGCAGGCTGGGCATCGCTTACATGCATACTTTGTTTACTTGGTGGAATTCAGCTCATAAGCATCGGAATTATCGGAGAATATGTAGGTAAAATCTACCTTGAGACCAAGGCACGTCCGAGATTTATTATCTCACAACGTACCGATACCGAAACCGATGGAAAATAAGAAAGATATATTCGATAGAATAATGTCACTGCGTATCTTAAGGTTTGCTTATCCTTTTTACGGGAAATATAAGGAAAAGCTTTTATATCTCTTTTTCGGTGTGCTTACTACTGTTATTGGCATAGCAGTATTTTATCTGTTTGATTATATACTTTTATTTGATGTATTGCTTGCCAATGTTTTGTCGTGGATTATTGCCGTGCTTTTCGCTTTTTTCACTAACAGAACATGGGTGTTTAAAAGCGGCACCGACAGCAGCATTTTAAGACAGCTGCTGACATTCTATATAGGTAGGGTAGCCACTTTACTGATTGAGGAGCTTATTCTTCTCATTTTTGTAACACTTTTGGATTTCAATTCGCTTGCCGTAAAAATTCTTACACAAATAATCATAATTGTGTTGAATTATATAATTAGCAAGTTAATAGTATTTAAGAAAGAATAAGTTAAAACGGTATTGCAAGTATACATAGCACTTGCAATACCGTTTTTTTGGCGCCTTTAGGTGTGGAAATAAACCCCCAGTTCTACCGGGGGAAGAAAAAAGAGCGAAGCTACAATAAAAAGGGCGAGGCGTAGCTAAGCCCAAAAAGACGATAATAAAAGAAGAACCTCTTGTATAATGGTAGTGGTTTGGCG
>JAFUOL010000085.1 GCA_017481865.1 Clostridia bacterium
ATACCGATAATACTTGTCGTCCAAACACCTGCCGCAGTAGTAAGACCTGTTATTACATTATTGTTTTTAAGAATTATCATGCCGGCGCCCAAAAAGCCTATACCGGATATTACCTGCGCCGAAATTCTCAGCACATCACCGCCGTTGCCTGTTATATTGCTTACAAAAATACTTATCATAGATGTAAGCGCCGAGCCGAGACAGACAATAATATGTGTCCTCATACCTGCGGCTCTGCCGTGTCTTGCTCTCTCACTGCCGATAAGTACGCCTATTATTACCGCTAACAGCAACCGCACCAGAACCTTTAGAGTGAAATCCAAATCAATGTAAAGCCAACTAAAATCCAAAACTTTACCTCCTTAAAATAATGAATTATTGCTGTAATATATCTTATATATCAATACTTTTATTTAAGCTCGGCTATAGTAACACCGTTTTCACCCTCACCGAAGGTGCCAAGCCTATAGCTTTTAATTGCCCTATGGGAACGCAGATGCGCCTGAACGCTTTTGCGTAGCACTCCCGTACCTTTACCGTGAATAATGCGTATAGTTTCAAGCCCTGAAACCAAGGCATTGTCAATATAGCGGTCAAGCTCCAGAATAGCCTCATCGGATGCCATACCCCGCATATCTATTTCGCCCGACACTTCTCTTGTTGCTCTCGACTGCATACCCGTAACCCGTCGGGTTTTCTTAACCTCTGTTGTGGGTGCGTTTTTGGATTTAATCCGCAAATTATCAAAGCCTACCCACATTTTAATTGCGCCCGACATTACGTAAGCCTGCTTTTTATCGGGCTTTACGTCTATTACCGTAGCGTCTCTGCCGATATCGGCAACTGTCACGATATCGCCTTTATTTACCGCTGTTACCGTCTCGCCCGAGGCGGTATTTTTAACCACGGGGTCTGCGGTTTCCTCAAGCTCTTTTAGGGTAGATTTATACGCCGCCCTTGCCCTTTCAGCCATACTTTGGGCATTTTCGCTTGTAAGTCCCTTTTTAAGCTCCTCTAATTCGTTAAGCAAAAGTGAGGACTTATATCTTGCGGTTTCGATAATGCCGTTAGCCGTCTCCCTTGTTTTTTCCATAAGCTTTTTACGGTTTACTTCAAGCTCATGTTCCCTTTTTTCGGCATTCTGTTTGGATATTTCGAGTTCATACCTTAATTTCCGTGCCTTTTCCTTTTCGCTTTCAGCATCATGCCGTGCCTTTTCGAGAGCTGCTACAACACGCTCAAAGCGCATATCCTCGTCACTTACCTGCTCCTTTGCGTTTTCGATAATATCGTCAGAAAGACCTAAACGCTTTGAAATTGCAAAGGCATTAGACCTTCCGGGCATACCGATAATAAGCTTATAGGTAGGGCGAAGGGTTGCAACATCAAATTCGCAGGAGGCATTTTCTACACCCTCGGTGTCTATAGCGTAGGATTTAAGCTCGGGGTAGTGGGTTGTGGCGGCAACCTTACTGCCGTAAGCGGATAATCGCATTAAAATTGCCTTTGCAAGCGCCGCTCCCTCTACAGGGTCTGTACCTGCGCACAGCTCGTCAAAAAGCACCAACGACTCATCGTCTGCATTGTCGAGAATAGAGATTATGTTAACCATATGAGATGAAAAAGTAGAAAGCGACTGCTCAATACTCTGCTCATCCCCGATATCAGCAAAGACCTTTTTGAAAACCGAAATTTTACTTCCGTCATCACAAGGAATCATCATACCGCACATGGTCATAAGGGTAAGCAGTCCTATAGTTTTAAGGGTAACGGTTTTACCGCCTGTGTTAGGTCCTGTTATAACAAGGGTGCTGTACTCCTCGCCTAACCCAACAGTAATAGGCACTACTGCCTTATAGTTTATAAGGGGATGCCTTGCATTTTTAAGATAAATCTTGCCGTTATTATTTATTTTCGGCACAATAGCCTTCATCTTATAGGCAAGCTTTGCCTTTGCGAATATAAGATTTAAGTCTACTACCGCCTTGTAGGACTTTACGGTAGTATCCGAAAAGCTACCTGCCTCGGCTGATAATTCGGCTAAAATGCGGTCGATTTCCTCCTTTTCACGAAGCTTTAAAACCCTTATTTCGTTATTGGTCTCCACTACCGACATAGGCTCTACAAAAACCGTAGAGCCTGTAGCCGAGGTATCGTGAACAATACCCGAAAGCTGACCCTTATGCTCAATTTTTACGGGCACTACAAATCTACCGTCACGCTGGGTTATAATATTTTCCTGCAAGTATTTTGCACTTGGTCCGTGGACGATTTTATCAAGAATATCACGGATTTTACCCGATTTTGAAATTATTTTACGGCGGATATCGTAAAGTACGGGAGAAGCATTGTCATTAAGCTCCTCCTCATTTTTTATAGCAAAGGTAATTTTTTCCTCTAAATACTTATTTGGAAAAAGTGTATCAAAAAGATAGTCTATTGAGGTTTCTTTCATACCGGAGCAGTTTTCCCGCCAATCCTTTAAAGAACGGATAACACGTAAGGTCTCGGCTACATCCAAAAGCTCTTTCATAGAAAGCACACCGCCCGACTGCGCACGGGCAAGACAGGGTGCAACATTTACTGCCGCCCCAAAGGAGGGTGCGGAATAACGGGACATAAAAAGATAGGCGTCCTCAGTTTTTTTAAGCTCATTTTCCACCGCCGAAATGTCGGTAACGGGTACTATGCACTTAGCCTCCTCCTTAGCGTCCTTAAGAGTGGCTTCGTTTGCTAACAGCTCGAGTATTTTATCAAGCTCTAAGGTTTTTAAATATCTTGTGATATTGTAATTCATTTTTACTCCTTAATACTGTTGTAGAAATTAAGTGTGTCAAAGCTTTGGTCGGATTGCAGGGTAATATAGCGTGAAGTTATATCTGACAGTCTGTCAGCATTAGTATCGGAAATTTCAAAGGAATAAAGCTTTTGAAACTGCGAATAGACTATATGCCTCATAGCCGAAAGCTGACTTAAGGTTATAGCTACAGTACCGTCTTCCCTCTCGCATTCCGAACAGCAAAGTGACCCGTCTTTAACATTAAAATACATCACGTCATCCTCAAATTTTCCACAGCTTTTACAAGCTACAAGGTTGGGACTGTAGCCCGAAAGCACGGCAATTCTAAGCTCGGTTATAGCTTTTATAAGGCGAGAATACCGTTTTTCCTTAGTTAAAAAATGTAAAGAATTTAAAATAAGACGCAGCATTTCGATATTGGGTGTACCTGTAGTTCCGAAACGGTAGGCAAGCTCACAAAAATACTGGGATAGGGAAAGAGTCTCAATATCGCTTCCTACTCCGAAAAACAGGGCAATTGGTGAAGCTTCTGTAATACGTAACGTTTCCTTTTTCCTCTGAATAGTAAAATTCGAGTATGTAAGCAGCGAAGTAGCTGCCCCTTTTTTGGATTTTATACTTTTAGCGCCCGAGGCAAATGCCTTTAAAATCCCATAATCACGTGTAAAGAGAGTAACCAAACGGTCACTCTCTCCCACATTCATTTCCTTTATTACAAGTCCCTCGGTCGAGAACCGTGTACCTATTTCTGCCACTTATTTCATTCTCCTTGGCGGTATTGACAAATTCCAGATAATCGGCAACACTGCCGCTTTTCATAAATTTAAGCCAGCTTTTTTCTGTATCCATATTAAGCACTTCCTTACACTATTAAGTGTTAGGAAAACAGGATAAAATATTATAGGAAAATACAGTTAATCCAATCCAAATGTATGAATTAAACCCTGACGATTGCGCCAATCCTCTTTAACCTTTACCCAAAGCTTTACATTGGCTTTAATACCGAAGAATTCCTCGATATCGTATCTCGCCATAGAGCCTATTTTTTTAAGGACTGCTCCGCCCTTGCCGATTATAATACCCTTATGGGATTCCTTTTCGCAGATGATTGTAGCCTCTACTTCCACTATCGGCTCGCCTGCCGCAGTATCCCTTTCAACAAAGCGTTCAAGGTCAACAGCAATACCGTGTGGTACTTCTTTATCAAGAGTGCGCAAAAGCTTTTCACGTATCATTTCGGCAACCATTACCTTTTCAGGTTGGTCGGTAACATCGTCCTCAGCAAAATAATGAGGTGACGGCTTTGCAAATTTATTAAGCTCGCCAAGCAGTATCTCTACCCCGTCCCCCGTTCTTGCAGACAGAGGAACTACCGCTTCAAAATCAAAATGCGAAGTATAGCGTAAAATAATGTTAAGCAATTCTTCCTTTTTTTCTAAAAGGTCGATTTTGTTTATAACCAGTACGGCTTTAAGCTTACGTCTTTTAAGCTCCTTAATAAGCTCGGCTTCAGCAGGTGGCAAAGCGTTACCGTCGGTCTTAAAGCGGGTTACTGCCTCAACCACCAAAACAGCGGCGTCGACATCAGCCATACCGTCCCCCACAGCCTTGTTCATATTCTTGTCAAGCTCGTTACGGGGTTTGTGAAAACCGGGGGTATCAATAAACACAAGCTGGGTTTCCTTTACGGTATGTATACCCATTATTTTGGTGCGTGTAGTTTGGGGCTTATTGGAAACAATAGCCACCTTTTGACCTAAAATTTTATTCATTAGTGAGGATTTGCCCACATTAGGTCTGCCTATTATGGTTATAAAAGCTGATTTTTCTTTCATTGTATCTCTCTTTATACTTTATTTATGGCAAGTCCCAGCGCTTCGAGTACTACCTCTTCCTTTTCACGCATGACTGTTTTTTCAAGACCGCCGTTTACGTGGTCATAGCCTAAAAGATGCAGTACTGAATGAACGGTAAGGTAGGCAATTTCACGCTCAATTCCGTGACCGTAAAGCTCCGCCTGAGACAAAGCCCTGTCCACCGATATTACCACATCTCCGAGCATTTTAGCCCCTGTTTCGGGGTTTACATCATACTCACCGTTTTCACCTAAGGGAAATGAGAGTACGTCTGTGGCCGAGTCGATATTTCGAAACTGATTATTCAGCTCCTTAATAGCATCGTCGTTAACAAGGGAGACGTCAACTTCGGCAGAATCTGGGAAATTTTCGTATTTAAGGGTTGCGGTGCAGGCTTTTCTGATAAGGAGTCTTGTACCTGCGGGAAGCTTAATGTGCTTTTGTTTTACGGTGATGTTAACTTTTACGCTCATTTTTTTCTGCACTTCTTTCATAGGCTTTTATTATTTCCTGAACCAGTCTGTGACGTACTACGTCCTTACCCGTTAAACGGGAAATGGCAATATCGTCTATATTTTTAAGGATTCTGACAGCATCCTTAAGTCCTGATTTTTTACCGTCGGGCAAATCTATCTGTGTGATATCGCCCGTAACTACCGCTTTAGAATTAAAGCCTAAACGGGTAAGAAACATTTTCATCTGTTCACAAGTAGTGTTTTGTGCCTCATCAAGAATTATAAAGCTATCGTCCAAGGTTCTGCCTCGCATGTAGGCTAAGGGAGCAACCTCAATGTCTCCCCTTTCCTGACATTTCTGGAAATTTTCCGCTCCCAGCATGTCAAACAGGGCATCGTAAAGGGGTCTTAAATACGGGTCGACCTTTTGCTGTAGGTCACCCGGTAAAAAGCCTAACTTTTCCCCTGCCTCAACAGCAGGACGTGTAAGGATTATTCGGTTGACCTGCTTTGCTCTGAAAGCGCTTACCGCCTGAGCCACGGCTAAATAGGTTTTTCCCGTACCCGCAGGACCTACACCTATGGTTATAGTGTTGTTCTTTATATTTTCAACATACTGTCTCTGACCTAAGGTTTTAGGCTTTACGGGTTTGCCCTTTGAGGTGATGCAAATACAGTCGGCATCGGTTATTTCGGCAATTTTACCGTCATTACCGTCCTCCACAAGGGAGGCGACATACTCAATATTCTGGTCGGTTATCTGCTCGCCCTTATTTATCATGGTAATAAGTCCCTCGATAGTCCTGCAAGCAGAGGTCACGGCGTCAACCTCACCCTTGACCTTTATCTGACTGCCGTGAGAGGTTACAGTAACACCGTATTTTTTCTCGATTCGCTTAATATTCTCATCAAAGTTTCCGAAAAGACCTATTATCTGCTCTATCCGTTCAATGTCTACTGTATGCTCGAACAATACACATTCCCCTAATTTTTTATTCATTTATATTTTACCACAAAAGCACACTAATTTCCAGTAGAAATTAACAAAAAATCACGGTAGGCTATATTTTGCTCTGTGCTGACGGTCAAATTAAGGGCCACACCGTCATCTGTTTCGGTAAATTCCTTGGAAATTATACTGTAATCGGTTATTTTTTCTTTTTTTAAAAGCTTTTCCATTTCGGCTTCGAGACCGCTTATAAGCTGTTCCTTATTTTTAATTACGGTAACCTCTTTTGTAATGCGGAATTTCTTTTTATAAAGCCTTATAGGTAGCTTTTCACCTAACAAAGAAAGGCTTTTAGTTTCAAGCTCCTCGTTATATGTACCCGTTTGTGACCCTAAAAAAAGAGGAATCTTCAGTGTAAAAAATTCAAGTACACAGCGTTTTTTGACCGTTCCCGTTTCCTTTATTTCGGTCTTTTTGTATTTATCGCTCAGTGTAAAGGTGTGCTTAACCTCCGCCGTAACCGTGCCGCTGGAGCTGACAAACCGTGTGCCCCCTGCGTTTTCGATAATACCCGAAACCAGAACATCACCCTTTTTTACGGTGTCACCCACCTTTACCACACAGTTTCCTGCGGTAATATCGATTTTTTTAACAATACCGTCAAACTCGGATTTCAGATTGCAGGGCTGACTTTCGTTTTCTGCCTTTTCCTTGGCTTCGCTTACATTAACTGTAAGGCGGCAGCCCTCAACATTCAGAGAGCACCAAGCAAGGGAGTCTATTTCCAACAAAAGCTTTTCCCTTTGGCTTTTGGACTCTATTTTTCCCGACGGTATACCCTCGTATATGCCGATTTTATTCAGCGCCGACATAATTTCACTGTCGGTAACCCTACTGTTCCCCACTATTTCTATATTCCATATAAAGCCCGACATTAACTGCAAAAAGAGCAACAGCATAGCGGTGCCTGCTGTCAGTCCCACACGCTTTCGGTAACGGGAAATAACAAAAGGCAGACCTGATTTTTCCTCTATGTGTACCCTTATTCCCGTACCTTTACGGATATTTCTTATATTCAGAAAATCCCTTACGGTAATATATGCTCTTATGCCGTCCTTAACCGATTTTGCACCCCACAGCGTAATCCCGTTTACCGCACAAAGATTTAGAATCCTTTCGGGAAATTCGCCGTAAAACCGCACCCTTATTCGCCCGAGTATGTATCTGTAAATTCGTATCATACGCTAAACTCCACCGATGAAATTTTCCCCTTTACAGTAATAAGGCGGTTTTCAAAGTATGTAATATCAAAACCGCTGCCGCAGATGATAACCGCACCCTTATTAAGCTTTAATTTTAAATAGGTATCACGGTATTCAAATACACCCATGCACCCCTCAATACTTATCTGACTGTTGCCGAAAATTTCGGTATGAGCGCCGCTTATCATGCCTCGGTCGATTATATTGTCTGCGGCAGAAAGAATATTCCATTTACTCTTAGGTTTGCCCTTTTCTATTTTTAGCTTTTTCGCCACTTTGTTTCACATCTCCAATCCGATTTAATTTTATGAAATATTCATTATGATAATTCGTAAAAGCATATATTTATTCGGGAGGAGATTACATGAAACGGGTAAATACCTTTATTAAATTTTCGGTTGTTGCCGCTGTTATTGCACTTCTTGTTTTAATTGTCATAAAGCCCGATATCTGCAAAAACGGAGCGGTAAGCGGTATTTTACTTTGCGGCAGAGTGTTAATTCCCTCCCTTTTTCCCTTTTCGGTGTGTGTGCTTTTTCTTATGAAAAGCGGCATGACCGATTATGCAAAAAAGCTTTCCCCTGTAACCACACGGCTTTTAGGTCTTTCAGGAGATATGTTCTGTATAGTACTCCTTTCCTTTTTAGGGGGCTACCCTATAGGCGCAAAGCTTTTAAACGAGGCGGCGAAAAATAAAAAAATCTCATCCAAAGCGGCAGGCAGAATACTTAATTTCAGCGTTAACGCAGGTCCTGCATTTGTTGTAGCGGCTGTGGGAAACGGAATAATGGGGTCAAAAAAATTGGGGTATATACTGCTTATTTCCCACATAGCCGCCTCCTTTATAATTATGCTTTTAGCAAGACCCCACCCCGAAAAGGACAAGGCGGAAATTTCTAATAAGCCCTATCCCAATACTGCCGACTGTTTTGTGCTTTCGGTCTCCGATGGCTCGGCTGTAACCCTGAGTCTTTGCGCCTTTGTTATACTTTTTTCGGTAATTTCGGCCTACACCGAATTTTTTTCTGCATATTTCAACGCCTTAGTCTATCTTTCCAATATTTTAGAGGTTACCACCGCCGTAGCCAAAACGGGCAATATTTACTTTATTTCCTTTTTATTAGGCTTTGCAGGAATTTCGGTATGGTGTCAGATAATGTCGGCAGGAAGGTATATAAAAATCAATTTTTTAAGCTTTGCATTTTTTAGAATACTTCACGGCATAATAAGCAGCATTTTAACGGCGGTTATTATCAAAGCCTCGGGTTTCGCCGTGCCCTGTATTACAAACTCGGTAAAATTTTCTTTCGACGTTTTCTACTCCACCCCCGCTCTTTCGGTATCACTTCTTATAATGGGCATACTTTTCCTAATTTCAGTTTTTTCAAAAAAACAGGCTGGTAAATTGCTTGAGGATGTGGTATGATATTTTCAGCAACAAAAACAGGAGTTGATAAAATGAGTGAGAAAGCCTTTAATAAAAAACTGCCACATTCCTGTGAATACTGTGTTCACGGCAGCCGTTCGGCTTATATGAAGGAGATACTTTGCAAAAAAAGAGGTGTCACCGAATATAGGGACTCCTGCAGGCATTATAAATATGACCCTTTAAAGCGTGAACCTAACAAGGCAAAAATCGCCGATAATTACAGTCCGGAGGATTTTAAACTGTAATTTTTTAAAAAATGTTCATCATTTTTAAATTTTTTTGTTGACAAAACACCTTCAAAATGGTATAATAACCCTCGCACTATGGTGGATGTAGCTTAGTTGGTTAAAGCGCCAGTTTGTGGCACTGGAGACCGTGGGTTCGAGTCCCATCTTCCACCCCACATTTTTTACGGTATGCAATAGCGTGTCGTGAATTGATGCTGCTGCGACAATGGCAGCAGCATTTTTTATTAAAAATTCAATATACATTGGGGTGTCGTCAAGCGGTAAGACACAGCACTTTGACTGCTGCATGCGTAGGTTCGAATCCTGCCACCCCAGCCATACGGGGTGTTCCTATAGGATTTCAGATTTTATAAGAACACTCTGCTTTTTTATTCACTTTTATAATAGATTTAGGCTCTTTACCCCAACTATTGACAAAGAGCCCTTATATACTGCAAAAAGCGGAGTGAAATTCACTCCGCTTTTGCTATGTAAATATTTAGTGTTATTATACCGTTTTGCAAACATCCACCCATGTTATAAAGTCAGAATATTGCTCCAATTCATTTATTGTAAGCTCTATTGCGCTGTTGGAGCTACCACAGGCAGGGTAAACGGTTTTAAAACGTTTAAGGGATTCATCTAAGTAAACCTCTACACCGTTATTCACAGCAAAGGGGCACACTCCGCCTACAGCGTGACCTATAAGCGTTGGAGCCTCGTCAAAGCTTAACATTTTTGCCTTTGTTCCGAATTGCGCCTTATATTTTTGATTGTCTATTTTAACGTCCCCTGCGGATACGATAAGTACCACTCTGTCTCCAACATGAAATGACAGGGTTTTTGCAATTCGGCCTTCCTCGCAGCCGAGAGCCTTAGCAGCTAAAGCCACTGTAGCGCTTGAAACGTCAAATTCCCGTATATGGTCTGCAATTCCTTTTGAATTAAAATATTCTCTGACTTTTTCAATAGACATTTTACTGCTTATCCTTATTAGCTTTTTTGCACTTACACATGGGTTTAACCTCGTCCCTATGAACCTTGTAAGGAATACCGTCACCGTCGGCAGGCTTTACGGTAAGATTACCCGTAATAAGGTTTACGTCGGTAACTATCGCCGGACCCTCCTTGGTTTTGGCGGTTGAGCCTACAGACGGTGTAAAGGAACGGAGATGTTCATAAGCGTCCTGCTCGTATTTAAGACAGCACATAAGTCTGCCGCAACTGCCCGAAACCTTGGTAGGATTAAGGGATAACCCCTGCTCCTTTGCCATTTTTATGGAAACGGTCTGGAAATCGTTTAGAAACTGCTTACAGCAATAGGGCTGACCGCAAATTCCCAAACCGCCCAGCATTTTTGCCTCATCCCTGACACCGATTTGCCTGAGTTCAATTCTTGTATGGAATCTTGCCGCCAAATCCTTTACAAGCTCACGGAAGTCCACCCTACCGTCAGCCGTAAAGAAAAATACGATACGTCCGCCGTCAAAGGAGTACTCTACACTTACAAGCTTCATTACAAGCTTATGCGCCTCAATCATTTCCTCACATATTTTAAAGGCTTCGGCTTCCTTTGCCTTGTTTTCCTCTATCTTTTTAAAGTCTTTTTCAGTAGCGAAGCGCAGCATTTTGCAAAGGGGCTTTACAATGCTTTCGTCCTCCACAGGATGATTGCCTGCGCTGACGGTGCCTATTTCCTTGCCGTTTTGCATTTCTACAATTACCTTCGAGCCTTCTTTTACCTTAAAGCCTACGGGGTCAAAGTAGTATGCCTTGCCGCCTTCCTTAAATTTTACAGATATTACTTCTGTCAT
>JAFUOL010000086.1 GCA_017481865.1 Clostridia bacterium
ATAGTTATTTCTTTATTTGCGTTAATTTGTATATTTTGCACCGATTTTGCAGCCGCCCAAACGGGGTTAAAAAATCCTGTTGCGGCAATTGCGTTATTATAATAGGAATCTTGGCAAAGCTTACTGCGGGCAATACCCGTTGATATTGCTTGACGGACTGCATTTTCTTTCAAAGCACCGTAATTTTGATTTATTCCGATATAAACCAAGTTATTAAGATTTACATTAAGCTTTTTTCCGCTTATACGCAAAATATTACCGTCTGAAATGTCACTGTAGTACATATCCGCCGCACCTATTTGTGCATAGTGGGAAACCGATTCACTGTCAGGCGCATTTATAAGCTCTATTTTTTTTATACTGCCTTGCTTGCCCGAATACTTAGGGTTGATTACAAGGCTTTGCTTATCCTCGCTTACCGTATAACGTCCGCAGCCGATGGGTGGCAGATACACACTGTCAGAATCGGTAACATTGTCACTACCGCTTTTAATAATGGGAAAATCCAAGAGATTTTGAAAATACGGGTCGGCTTTAGTTAGAGTAAACTCAACCGTTTTCGAATCTGCCGTCGTTACCGATTTAACCTCATAAAGCTTTGCCGAATAGGAATTTCCGGAATTACGGGCTAAGTTACAGGAATAAACAACATCGTCCGCAGTCACAGAGCTGCCGTCCGAAAAGACAGCGCTTTTAAGCCTTACTGTACACCTTGTACCCTCTGTTGTCACCGATTCGGCAAGACTGTAAATAGGCTCGAACTCGTTGCTTAATTTCACAAGCGGCTCATACAAAAGCATACAAAGCTGACGGTTTATATCGGTTTTCAAGGTATAAGGATTAAAGGTGTCCCCCGCAGAATAGAGCAGTGCCATACTGTCAGAATACCTATTGCTTCCCGTTTGAGAGGAAACAGAAGAATAGCTATCAGCAGGATTTTTTCTGCAGGCGGTAATGGTAAATACCAACACCAAAACCAATATTAACACAAAAAATCGTTTAGATTTCATTCTAATCTCCGTTAAATATAAAGTCTTTCAATACCGACGGTTTTGCCGGTATTTTTATCTATATCAAAAATGCAGGCGTTTAAAATACATTCGCCATCCGCTGCCTCAAATTTGGAAAAATCATTGCTTTTAAGGCGGTTTATTATAATCTCACTCTTTACCCCCAAAACAGAGTTTTTAGGACCCGTCATACCAAGGTCGGTAATATAGCCGGTGCCATGCGGTAAAATCTGCTCGTCTGCCGTTTGAACATGGGTGTGAGTACCAAAAAAGGCGGATATTCTGCCGTCAAGGTAAATACCTAATGCCCTTTTTTCGCTGGTTGCCTCGGCATGAAAATCAACGGCAATTATATTTGCACAGTCATTTTTAGCCCTTTCTATCAGCTCGTCTGCCCTTAAAAATGGGTTTTCGGCATTAAGCTTTTCAAGATAAATTTTACCCGAAAGATTTATCACCGCTACAGAAAAGCTTCCGAAATCCGCAAGGCAGTAGCCTTTTCCATATTCAGCATCGGCTAAATTATCGGGTCTTAATAAAAATTCGTTGTTATCAAGCAGGGGAAAAACTTCTTTCCGCCTTAAAGAATGATTGCCGCCCGTAATAATATCAGCACCGCAGGCGAACAAAAAATCGGCACTGTAGGGTGTGATACCGTTACCCTCGGCAGAATTTTCACCGTTTACAATACAAACGTCTATTCCTTTTTCTCTCTTAATTTTAGGAAGCATTCTGCGTATTTCCTCACAACCCGAAACACCGCAAACATCGCCTACAGCCAATAATCTCATTCTGTTCTCCGATTACTTATATATTCTCGGAATTCGTTTTGAAATTCCGCAAATTATCTCATAATTTATGGTTTGTGCCCTGCGGGCTACATCATCTACCGACAGATTTTTACCGAAAATCTCGGCGGTATCCCCTACCTTAATATCCTCAACATCGGTAACATCTAC
This sequence comes from Clostridia bacterium, assembly GCA_017481865.1. Classification (GTDB taxonomy): domain Bacteria; phylum Bacillota; class Clostridia; order Oscillospirales; family Acutalibacteraceae; genus UBA737. Next base: position 1,970 of record JAFUOL010000086.1, read on the forward strand.
ACAGAACTGGTCCATACAAATTCTGCCTACAATCGGCGCTTTTTTGCCATGTATCAAAACATAGCCGTTATTTGAAAGCAGTCTCGGCACACCGTCAGCATAGCCAGCACTAAGGGTTGCTATTTTGCGTTTATCTTTTGCTTTATAGGTTCTGCCGTAGCTAACGGTATTTTCGGGGTCAATGGTCTTTATCATGGAAATTACCGAGTACATGGACATAACGGGCGAAAAAGCCTCGCTTATTTTAATGTCACCCGACGGTGCCAAACCGTAAAGAATTATACCCGCCCTTACAGCATCAAGTCGCATATCGCCGTAAGAGATAAGTCCTGCCGAATTACAGCAATGCTTCATTTTAAAGCTAAAGCCCGATTTTTCAAGCTCACAAACGGTAGCGCAAAATCTTTTGTACTGCTCGTTTGTAAAGTCGATATCGGATTTATCATTACTGTCGGCTACGGCAAAGTGCATGAAAACACCCGTGTAGTTAAGACCGCTAAGGCTTAATGCAGAGTTAATTTCTTTAATATTCAGTTTATCGGAACGGCAGTCAAACCCTATTCGACCCATGCCCGTATCAAGCTTTAAATGGGATTTTATTTTAACTCCGATTTCCTCTGCCTTACGGCTTAAATCGGTAGCATACTCAAGGGAGAATATACACTGTGTTACATCATGCTCGGCAATAAGCTCCGACGCCTCGGCAGGAGTATAGCCCAAAACTAGTATATCCCCTTTTATGCCGTTTTCACGAAGCTCTGCCGCCTCTAAAATATTGGAGACCGCAAACATATCCGCCCCGCAATCCTGCAAAGCCAAAGCTACCATAGGTGCACCGTGACCGTAAGCGTCCGCCTTAACAACGGGTATTACATTGGTTTTACATTCACGGCATATCGAGCTGTAGTTTTGTTTAAGGGAATTAAGGTCAATTTCTACCCATGCCCTTCTTAAAAAATCCATGAAATACATCTCCGGTCTGATTTTACTAATACCTTTTAACACATCAATATATTTTATCACACTGCAAGAGTATAATCAAGATTAAAAATAAGAATATCACCCCAAGTAATCTCAGGGTGATAAGCTCTGTTCTTAGTAGAATATTATTCTTTTTTAGCCTTGATTTCTGCAAGAATTTCGGTTAGAAGCTCCTCTGTGGTGGGGGCTTTAGCCTCCTCCTCGACGATTTCCTCCTCCTTAGCCTTCAAAAGCTTAGCCTCGGCAATTTCTTTAGCCTTGGCAAAGGCTTTTATCATAGCAAAGATAACAAAAGCTATAATAAGGAAATCGATAACCGTTACAAGGAATGTGCCGAGACCGATTACTACAGCTTCTTTGGTAACATTGCCTGCGGCATCTGTCACAGCAGGAACCATAGTAAAATTCAGCTGACTTAAATCAATTTCGCCTATAATTCCACCGAGAGCGGGCATTATAACATCATTTACAAGGCATGTGGTGATTTTACCGAAGGATGTACCGATTACAACACCTATTGCCATATCCATGACATTTCCGCGCAT
>JAFUOL010000001.1 GCA_017481865.1 Clostridia bacterium
CCTTACCATTAACCCGTGGAGTGACGGGCATTGGCTTAAAAAACGTTTTTTCGACTCCACCCCCGAAAACGCAGAGGTTTTTTCAACAAATTACCTTATAAACGAATTTCTTGACGAAACCGACCGACTTGTTTTCGAGCGTATGAAAAGAACCAACCGCCGTAAATACGACGTGGCAGGGCTTGGCAATTGGGGTATCTCCGAAGGACTGGTTTTTGAAAACTGGGAGGTAGGAAAAAAGGAAATTCCCAAGACCGAAGCCTATAAATGGAAAAGCTTTTTCGGGCTTGATTACGGCTACACAAACGACCCTACGGCATTTGTAGCCTTTGTGGCTAATCCCATTGACAAGGAGCTTTACATATACAAGGAGTTTTACGAAAAGCGGATGCTTAACTGCCAAATCGCCCAGCGCATTAAGGAATTAGGCTTTAGTAAGGAACGCATTCGTGCCGACTGCGCAGAGCCTAAATCCAACGACGATTTAAAAAGGTTAGGGATAGGCAGAATAACCCCCTCTCTTAAAGGAAAAGACAGTATTTTAAACGGCATAGCCGCTATAAACGAGTATCACATTACGGTAGACCCTTCCTGCGTTAATATGATAAAGGAGCTCTCAAGCTATGTTTACGATGACAGGTACGGTGAAAACGGCATGAAAATGCCCAAGGACTGTGACAATCATCTGTGTGATGCATTGCGGTATGCCTTTGCGGATGTGAAATTTTTTCATCCGCAAAAGGAACAACGGGAGGATACCGCCGTTTCAAGCGGCATTACTCCAAACGATTTAAACAAAGGTTGGTTTTTCTGATGATTTTAATTTTAATTATAACCTGCCTTTTAAGCTTTGCCGTGGGTTATATCCTTGGTAATTCGGGTAAAATCACGGTGAACTCTAAAGAGACTAAACGGCGAAGGGCAGAAATAGAACAGCTGCAAAGAGAATACAGAAATTTTCTCAATTACGACGGCAGCGAGCAGTCTTAAGAAAGGAATATAATTTATGGAAAATGATAATACCGCTTCCGCTTTAACCGAAGCAGAGGCACAAAAAAATGACAGTACGGCAACCACACCGGAAACAAAAGAAATTACTATTCCGGTCAAGTATAATAAGGAGATAATAGAGCTTGATTTATCTGCTGCCACCGAGCTTGCCCAAAAGGGCATGAAGTACGAGGTTATAAAAAATGATTACGAGCTTTTAAGAGAGTTAGCACGTAAAGACAGCAAAAGCGTTTCCGCTTATCTGACAGGGCTTGAAAACAGCCGTCTGGATAAGAGAAAGCAGGAGCTTTGCGAAAAATGCGGCGGCGACACAGAGCTTGCAGAGCACATATTAAAGCTCGAAAATGAAAATTCGGCTTATAATTCAGGCTTTGGCGAGCTTAAAGAAATGTTTCCGCAGTTTGATACCGAGGCGCAGGTGCCGACCGAGGTTTTAGAGAATGCAAAAATGAAAGGCACCCTTTTGCTTGACGAATATCTGCGCTACAGGCTAAAAAACCAGAAAAGGTTAAATGAAACCTCACTACAGCAGAAAAAAGCAGAGGATTTAAGCTTAGGCTCACAGCTTAACCGAAAAGGAGCCGCAAGCCCCGAAACAGAGGAATTCTTAAAGGGACTTTGGAAATAAATTTATTTTAGAAAGGATAATTTAAATGGCAATAAATTCAATTGAAAACGTAACAAAATATTCAAACGAGCTGGACCGTATGTTCGCTCAAAAAAGTGCAACAGGCTTTTTCGCTGACAATGCACTATCTGCAAAATTTGTAGGAGCTAAAACCGTAATAATTCCCGACGTCGATTTTCAGGGTCTTGCCGATTATGACCGTGACACAGGCTTTACAAGGGGCGCTATTACAGTGTCCAATACCTCCTACACAATGGCTATGGACAGAGCACGTTCCTTACAGATAGACCGTGAGGACCTTACCGAAACAGGCGTTGCAAATCTTGCAGGAAAAATACTCGGCGAATACGTACGCACAAAGGTAGTTCCCGAATGTGATGCTTATGTGCTTTCAAAATTAGGCGGTCTGGCAGTTTCACGCTCCAACACCTATGAGGGTGACGCAGAATACCCGTTAGAAGCTCTGTTCGCCCTTATAAACAAGGTACAGTCTGTCGTAGGCTATGACGAGGAATTGGTAGCCTTTGTGGACAGCTACATGTTCGCCGCCTTGCAGAACAGCACCGAAATTTCAAGAATAATTTCGGTAACCGACTTCAAGCAGGGTGACGTATATCTTAAACTAAAATCCATTAACGGTGTTACCATTATTCCCGTAGTAAGCGAGAGAATGAAAACCTCCTACAAATTTAATCCCGACGGTGCAGGCGGATTTATTCCGGGTGAAAATGCACGTGAGATTTACATGATGGTCTGCCCCAAGCGTGGTGCACATCTCGTTAAAAAGACCGAAAACATGCGTATTTTCACACCCGAGCAGAATTTAGATGCCGACGCTTACAAGTTTGACTACCGTATTTACTACGATGTATTCGTAAACAAGAGCAGTCTTGATTCCATTTGGGCTTGGGTATCCCCTGCTGTTACCATTACCTCTCAGCCTGAAAGCGTTACCGTGACAGAGGGCAGTATTACGGGCAGTCTGTCTGTAGCGGCTGAAAGTGACGGTGCAATTACCTATCAGTGGTATTCCTGTGATAATGCCAACGGCAGCTACCCCGTTAAAATCAAGAAAGCAATAACATCCACCTTTACAATACCTACCGACCTTACCGCAGGTACATACCATTACTTTGTTAAGGTCTTTGTTGACGGATGTGCCGGCATGAACTCCGCAGTAGCAACAGTTACCGTAGTTTAAGGCTATTCTCTGACACTAAAGCCCGAACCACCCGTTCGGGCTTTTAAACCACAAATAAATCAAGTTCAGATGAATCAATTAAGAAAGGTCCGTATAATATGAATGAAAATTTAATTTATCAAGAGTATTCAGAGGGTATAAGCTATAAATCGGCTATAGGAAACAGAGGTCTTTTCGAGCAAAACCGAATTAACGAAAGATTTTTCATAGGCGACCAATGGTACGGCGCAAAATGCGGAAACGAACGTCCCCTTGTGAGGCATAACGTCATAAAACGAATAGGCGACTATAAAATGTCACAGGTGCTAAGCAGTCCGATAGCGGTAAAATTTTCTGCCGATGGTATTCCTGCCGAGGATAACAGCACAGAACCGTCAACTCTTATAGATGACACCTCATCTGCTTTAAGCGAAAATGAAATCAACCGCTTAATGTCGGTTTTCGGAGATTACTATAAAGTAACAGCCGAAAGAATAGACCTTACCTCCCTTTCTGAAAGGGCGCTTAAAAATGCATATATTACAGGTACTGCCGTGCTTTATACCTACTGGGATTCACAGATTCCTACAGGTCTTTTTGCCGATAAGGACAAGCAGCTGCCCATAAAGGGCGATATTTGCTGCGAAGTACTTAATATAGAGGATGTGGTTTTCGGCGACCCCTATTGCGAAACGGTGCAAAATCAGCCCTATATAATCATTGCATGCCGTAAAAATGAGGATGAGGTACTTAGAGAAGCCCGTCTGCACGGAGCGGATATGGCGGCTTTAAATCTTATATCCGAGGAGGCGGTTGACGGCAAAATAACCGTGCTTACAAAGCTTTGGAAAAGGTATAAAAGGGACGGCAGCTACACCGTTGCAGGCACCAAAGTCACCCAAAAAGCGGTAATCAGGCAGGAATTTGATACAGGGCTAAGCCTTTACCCTATATCTGTTTTCCGTTGGGAATCCAAAAACAACTGCGCCTACGGGGAAAGCGAAATTACCTACCTTATCCCCAATCAAATAGCCATCAACCGAATGATTACCGCAAATGTCTGGTCGGCTATGGCAAACGGCATGCCTATAATGCTTGTAAACGGCGACACCGTTACCGATAAAATAACCAACGACCCCGGGCAGATAATAAAGGTTTTCGGCAGTAACGAGGATGTTGCAGGGGCGGTGAAGTATGTATCCCCTCCATCTTTCATGAAGGATTTTGACGACAGCATAAACTCCCTTATAAATAATACCCTCACCCAAAGCGGTGCCAACGAGGTAGCCTTAGGTGACAGTAAAGCCGATAATGCCACCGCACTTATTGCCATGCGTGATGCCGCCCTAATGCCTTTGCAGTCGGTGAAAAAGCGCTTTTACAGCTTTATTGAGGAGCTTTCCCGCATATGGGCGGATTTTTGGATAACCTACTACGGCACACGAAAAATTAAGCTTTCGGCAAGAAACGGCAACAGCTACATAAGCTTTAATGGTCAGCGCTACAAGGGGCTTATAATTTCGGCTAAGGTGGATGTAAGCTCTGCTTCCTCGTATAGCGAAAAGGAATGTCTTGATACCCTTATCACTCTTTTTGAAAAGGGCATAATCGACCGCAAGCAGCTGTTATCCCGCATACCTGAGGGAATTATCCCCGATATTGAGGGACTTATTAAAGACGAAACGGAGGAGACGGAAAATGACGGGACATGATATTTACAATAGGTGCATGGCGCTTTTAGGCTACACCGCCGCCGAAAATGAAGCTATTTTAGGCAAAACCTTTTTAGGGCGAATGCCCGAAATAATAAACCAGATAGCCGCCGATTTAAAGCTATCGGGAGTAGAAAGCCTTGACACCGAAATTGATGCTACCGCCGCTAAAACAGATGCTCTTTGCTACGGCTGTACAATGCTTTTAGCTTTAAGCGAAAATGACGGAGCAAAAAATCAGTTGTTTGCTAATATTTACAATGCCAAACGGTCGGCGGCTTTGGGTCATACTGCTACTATTGAGGACGTGTTGCCGTCCACGGTAAGCGGAGGGATATAAATGAAATATTCCTCACTAAAATCGCAAAACGAAAAAGTACTTCATGTATCGGCTCCTACAGGAGGAGCGGACAGGTCTGCCTCTCCACTTTACATAGACGATAACTGCCTTGCAGACTGCAAAAACGTTATCTTTAGAGACGGTTCTCTTAAAACACGTCAGGGTCTTTTCGCAAAGGAGACCGATATTATAAAGGGTGACTTTACCGAGGAGGCCTTTTATAACCGCTACAGCCTTACTGAAAGCGAAATTTTTATAAACGGGCATAGCTTTCGTATAGCGGTAGAATATACCGAATATGATATGGCGGAATATTACGCATCTGTTTATTTTATCGGTACGGACTGTTCGGTTACCAAGGCGGGATATATGCAGTTTAACAGAATTTCCGACGAAATATTCTATATTCCTTTAAATATCACCTTTTATCAGGGAAAGCCTCAAAACGGAGGGGGTATATTTGCCCTTATTTCCCTTTGCAATATAGAAAATTACACCCAAAAGCTTTACACTATTTATGAGATAAATTCAAATCTTGACGGCTGGAATGAGGTTACTGATTATTATATACCCACCGTTTACATCAACGGCAGGGGCAATTCCTACGAAACGGCAAGTGCCTCTAATCAGGCTTTTACAGGTAATCCTACCGTTTTGGAACAGCCTAATTTGCTAAACGGCATTTTCTATGCCTATTTCTCGTCGGACGGCTATTCCTCGGAATTCAGCCTCCCCTTTTCCAATATTTCGGACGAAAACGTAATTTGCAGGGTGCATTATTCCCCCTCCTCATATACCGAATGGGTCATATATGCCGGCAAAAACTCCGCCTCCCAAACCTTTATGGGAACAACTGTAACGGTAAATGTCGACCGCAGTAAGGGACTGATTTATTTCACCGTAGAGGCGGGAGATTACTCTGTACCCCTGATGGGCAAATACAAGGCAAATAACATAAGAATAACCGCTACCAAAAAGACCGAGGGCTCATTCGATGATGTGGTGTCCGCAACCTGCTGTCAGATATTTGAGTCGAGGATAATTCTTTCGGGCGGTATAAAAGATAACCGCATATACTCAGCTCGGTATGACAGTCCCCTCTACTTTCCCTACAGCGGTGTCACCGAAATAGGAGAAGCAAGACTGCCCGTTACGGCACTTACGGTATCGGGGGAAAAAATCCTTGCATTTAAAGCAACCGAGCTTTATGAAATAGACATGAAAAAGGGCAAGGCTATAAACACCGCCTCCCTTTTAGCAGATAATGACTCGGTATTTTACTCTACTGACAGCTTTACTGTCACAGCTATCAGTCAAAGCACAGGCTGTTCGGGCAAAAAGGCTTTGACCTATTATAAGGGCAGGACGGTATGGATAGGGTCGGACGGTAATATTTATGCCCTTACCGCCTCGGGTGAAATAAAGATAATGTCCGATAAAGTAAGGTATGACTTAAAGGAAATATCCGATTATAACGGGGTAGCATTAAACAACGGTCAGTACTGCATGTTTATCTTTTCCAAAAGGGTGTTTACGGCAGAATTTGATACTACCCTAAACGGTAAAAACGCAATATGGAATATTTGGGAATTTCCTGCGGAATTGCGTATATTAGGCGGTATCGACCATGAAATTTCACCTGTTTTCCTGTGTCAATACAACTCGGTTACCTGCTATACCGCCACCCTTTCGGGAGAGAGCGACATTCTGCTTAACAGAACAGCAGATACTACTGCCCAAAGCCGTAATATTGTAAGCAGTATCACTACCCGAAGCTTTGCGCCCGAAGGGGTAAATATGAGGAAACGGCTTAACCGCATCTATATGCAGCTGGATGCTAAGGGAAGCATCGAAATAACCGTAAACGGAAAAAGTCTGAATTTGGACAGCTCCACCCTCAAAAACGGCGGCGAGGGACTGCGAAAGGTTACGGTACTGCCCGAAATAAGCAGTTTTTATTCTCTGAACATTGCCCTTAACTCCGATACCTACATAGCCCTATCCGAAATCGATATACATTATATAAAAATGCAATAGCACGGAGGTGATAGGTACGGAAAGTACGGTAATAGTAGCGATAATTTCCTTTGCAGGAACTCTTATAGGCACAGCCGGAGGTATAATAGCCTCCGGCAAGCTTACGGAATACCGCCTGAGTCAGCTTGAAAAAAAGGTGGACAGTCAAAATGCCGCCGCCTCACGCATACCCGTGCTGGAGGAGAAAATAAATAACATAAACCGCCGTGTAGGAAAAATAGAAAAGGAGCAAATCGCCTCCTGCGGCTATTTTGAGGGATGCCAGTAAATTAGAATTTAATTCGGAATTATCGGTGTGACGCAAAGCGTCACGTTATTATAACGTAGGCAAAGCCTACACATTTAATTACGCATTACGAATTCATAATTCCAAATTAGATTAGAATTCACTGTTGATTTTAGGTGTCGAAAAATGGTATAATCTTATTCCAATCAAACCTATAGGAGTATTCAGATGAACGATAAAGAATTAAGAGAAATAAGACGGCGATTTCGCCCCGACAAGAGCAATATTTTAAAAATTAAGGGTTGCCTAGTTAACTCGGAAAAAACGGTGGTTTCCCGTTTCAGCCAGCCTATAGCCTCCTGCTCGCAGGAGGAAAACGAAAAGCTGCTCAGCATAATAAAAAAGTCCCTTTCGGGAGGACTTGGCACTAACCTTTTAGGGCTGGAATTCACCGCCGAGCAGACTATGCAGGGCGAGGAACACCGCCTGCTTATGGAGCTGAGAAAATCCTCCCTTGAAAATGAGGATGCACTTACCACGTTTTATCAAAAGGTTATTGAAAGCGTAAATATTGATGGCGGCTATGTAATTTTATTAGCATGCGATAATTACGATGTATTTTCCTACTCGGCTGACGGTGAAAAGGCGGACTCCTCGGAAATGTTTTCATATTTTGTATGCGGTGTCTGCCCTGTAAAGCCGCTGAATGCAGGGCTGTATTTCCGCCAGTTTGACAATTCCTTTCGTGCTATCGAGGAGCATGCAATGCTGTCCGCCCCTGAAATGGGCTTTATGTTCCCCTCTTTTGACGACCGAGCCGCAAATATTTACAGCGCCCTTTACTACACCAAGGACATAGGCAACATCCACCCGGAATTTATACAAAATGTTTTCGGTGTCCGGCCGCCAATGTCCGCTCCCGAGCAGAAGGATGGGTTTGACAGTTGCCTTAAAGACACTTTACAGGATGAATGTGACTTTAATGTTTTATGCTCGGTACACAATCAGATATCCGAAATGGTGGAGGAGCATAAAAACTCCAAGGAGGAAGAACCGCTGAAGCTTTCAAAGCACAGCCTTAAAACCGTTTTAGAGTATTGCGGAGTGGACGGCGAAAAGGTGGAGCAATTCGGCAATAAATTTGAGGAGGAATTCGGCAAGAACGCCCAAATCACTCCAAAAAGCATTGTAGATGTTAAAAAATTCGAGCTTGCAACTCCCGACGTTTCAATTAAGGTAAACCCCGACCGCACCGACCTTGTTACCACACAGATAATAAACGGTGTAAAATACATACTTATCCGTGCAAACGAGGGTGTTGAGGTAAACGGAATTAACATAGATATCAAGTAGCAAAATCCACCGCCCGAAATTTTTTTAAATTTTTTCATTTTTTTGTTGACATTACGGTATCGTTTTGATATAATACTTAGGCACGATAAATTTCGGGCATATATGCGAGTGTGCTGGAATAGGCAGACAGGCACGTTTGAGGGGCGTGTGTCCACGACGTACGGGTTCAAGTCCCGTCACTCGCACCA
>JAFUOL010000087.1 GCA_017481865.1 Clostridia bacterium
AGGCAGTTATGGCTTTGGCTTCCGGCAAGGTTACAGCCGTTATTATTGATAACGAGCCTGCAAAATCCTATGTTGCAGCTACAAGCGGTCTTAAAATTCTTGACGGTGAGTACACTAATGAGGATTACGCAATCTGCGTTGCCAAGGAAAACACAGAGCTTTTAGAGGACATAAATAATGCTCTTAAGGAGCTTACAGACGACGGCAAGGTTCAGGAAATTATCGATAAATACATTAAATAATTTCATTGATTGATATTCAGCCTCATTCGGAGGGCTTCCCCCCTGAATGAGGCTTCTGTATAGGAGAAAATAATGAAAGAATGGTTTTCTAACTGGTGGCAAGGCTTTGCAGATGAATTTAAACTGAATTTTATTGACGGTGACCGTTGGCTTTGGCTTGTAAACGGACTTAAAAATACACTTATAATCACCTTTTTCGCCGTGCTTTTGGGTATTGCAATCGGTGTTATTATTGCAATAATACGTTCTACATACGATAAAAATAAAGACACTATGCGTAAAAAAGGCGGTTTTGGTTATGCAATAATATCCGTTTTAAATGGAGTTTGCAAGTTATACCTTACCGTCATACGAGGTACACCTGTAGTAGTTCAGCTGCTTATTATGTATTTCATAATCTTCGCATCCTCCACAAACAGCACTATGATAGCTATTATCGCCTTTGGTATAAACTCGGGCGCTTATGTTGCGGAAATTTTCCGTGGAGGCATAATGTCGGTGGACAAGGGTCAGTTCGAGGCAGGCAGAAGTCTCGGCTTTAACTATATTCAGACCATGATTTATATAGTTATTCCCCAGATGTTTAAAATAGTGCTCCCTACCCTTTGTAACGAGTTTATTGTTCTGCTTAAAGAGACCTCGGTTGCAGGTTACGTTGGTATTGCCGATCTTACAAAGGCAGGCGACCTTATCAGAGGACGTACCTTTTCTGCCTTTATGCCCCTTATAGCCGTTGCGCTGATTTATCTTGTAATAGTTATGCTCTTTACTTGGCTTGTAGGAAAGCTTGAAAGGAGGCTTCGCAACAGTGACCACTAATGAAACACTTATAAAGGTTGAAGGTTTGGAAAAATCCTTCGGCAAGGTTGAAGTACTTAAAGGCATTGATATCGATATTAAAAAGGGCGAGGTTGTCTGTATTATAGGTCCATCAGGCTCGGGTAAATCCACCTTTTTGCGCACCCTGAATCTTTTAGAGGAGCCCACAAACGGTAAAATTTTCTTTGAGGGGACCGACATTACCGACCCTAAAACCAATGTAAATTTACACCGCCAAAAAATGGGTATGGTTTTCCAGCAGTTCAATCTGTTTCCGCATATGACCGTGCTTAAAAATATGACTATAGCGCCTATGAAGCTTTTAAAGCTTTCAAAAGCCGATGCCGAAAAACGGGCACTTGAGCTTTTGGAGCGTGTCGGTCTTAGGGACAGAGCTCTCTCCTACCCATCCCAGCTTTCGGGCGGTCAGAAACAGCGTGTGGCAATAGTCCGTGCACTTTGTATGCAGCCTGATGTTATGCTTTTTGACGAGCCTACATCCGCACTCGACCCCGAAATGGTAGGCGAGGTTTTGGAGGTTATGAAGTCTCTTGCAAATGATGGTATGACTATGGCAGTAGTAACCCACGAAATGGGCTTTGCCCGTGAGGTTGCCGACCGTGTGCTCTTTATAGACCAAGGCATTATCATGGAGCAGGGCAAGCCTGACGAGCTGTTCTCAAACCCCAAAAGCCCACGCTTAAAGGATTTTTTAAGCAAAGTAATTTAATATTTTGTTTTAAAAAATGGAAAATTTAATTTAAAAAAAACGTGCAAACTAATAACAGATTTTTTAACGAAAGGAAATCTGAGTTGAAGGTTGCACGTTTTTTTGTTAAAAGCTTGTTTTTTATAAGCCTTATTATGATTTTTGCCGTTTTTGGCAGTATTATATATCTTGAAAATAATGTAAGCAAGGAATTTAAAATTAAAAAGGGTGATACCCTCAATATTAACTCCCCTATTCCCGTAACAACAGAGTTTGAGGGTAGCGAGCTTTCCGGTATGACTACGAGCGCTAATATAGGCGACGAATTTGACGTTGAACTAAAGGTTTTCGGTGTTATTCCCTTTTCCACCGTCAGCGTTGAGGTTGTAGACGAGCTGCATGTTGCCGTTTTAGGTGTGCCCTTTGGTATGAAAATTTACACCGAGGGTGTACTCGTTATAAATATAACCGATGTTGTGACCGCAAGCGGTAAGCAACAGCCTGCGGCAAAGGCAGGTATAAAATCGGGTGACTATATAATTACCGCCAACGGTAAGGAGATAAGCTCTAACGAAGATTTAGCCGAAGTTATGGAAAGCTCAAACGGTGAAAAAATAGATTTCCTTATCAAGCGTGACGGCAAGAATATGAAAATCAGCTTCCCTGCCGTTAAATGCACCGAAACGGGTTACTACAAAATAGGTATCTGGATCAGGGACAGCTCGGCAGGCATCGGAACGCTGACCTTTTACAGCCCTGCAACAAACATTCTCTGCGGTCTCGGTCACGGAATTTGTGACGAGGATACAGGCTCCGTGCTAAACCTAAATTCGGGTCAGATAGTAAGCGCCGAAATACTGTCGGTAGAAAAAGGCGCTATAGGCTCACCGGGTCAGCTAAACGGTAAATTTACTAATAAGACCATTGGCGATATATGCCTTAACTGCACGGGCGGAGTCTATTCTGTACCGACAGCTAAGGTTGATACCTCTAACCTCACCGAAATCGCCTTGAAACAGGAAATTAAAAACGGTAAAGCACAGATATACTGCACTGTTAACGGAGATACGCCTAAGCTTTATGACTGTGAAATAACTATCAGAAGTTCAGCTTATCTTTCAAAAACTCAAAATATGATTGTAACCGTTACCGACCCCGAATTACTGGAAATCACAGGCGGTATCGTTCAGGGAATGTCAGGCTCCCCTATTATCCAGAACGGCAAGCTTATAGGCGCTCTCACGCATGTACTTGTAGATGACCCGCAAAAGGGCTACGGTATATTCGCAGAAAATATGCTCAGTAATGCACAAACCGCAATCCAAGTGGAATTAAAAGAGGCGGGATAAACGAAAAGCAGTAAGGTTTTGCGCCTTACTGCTTTTCTAAATATTAAGTATTGCTTTTTGGGGAATAATGTAGTATAATATAAAACATAAAGTTCCCCAAAGGAGTGAATGATATGGATAACAACTATACTAAAATACAAGAGTTGCTTCACAGTAAAGCTGATTTACAGGCAAGATTAAAGCTTTTGCCATATGATAGTACCCCCGAAATCAAAGACCGTGAAGGCAGAAAGTATCTATATGTTCGTAAGCGTGTTGGCAGTCGTTTAACTTCTACCTATATTGATTCTTATTCTGATGCACTATATAATCTTTTGCTTCGTAATAACAGGGAAGCAAAAGAAATTAGAAAACAACTTCGTAAAATCGAAAAAGAATTAGCTTTGCTTGGATATGTTGAAGCAGAGCTTTCTTCACGTGTGCTTTTGAATTTAGATTTTGCAAGAGCAAATATGAAATCCAACATCTATGACCAAGCGGTCTTGGAGGGTGTTGCCACCTCATTCCCGCAAACAGAAGATATTATTGATAATGGTATAGTAACCGGCATGACCGCAACCGATGTTCAAAAAATTCTTAATTTAAAGCACGCTTGGGAGTTTGTTTTAGACCACGATGTTATAACATACCCTAGTGATTATGATATTCTTTGTCATATAGCCAAACTTGTGAATGAGGGCTTTTATAATGACGGTGGGAGAATACGCGGCGTACCGGTAACAATAGGCGGCACTTCATATATACCGCAGTTGCCTATAGAATCTATCGTTAAAGAAACCATACACGATATTGTTAATTCAACTGATGAACCAGTAAATGTTGCAATCAAACTTTGCCTTTACTGCATGAAAACACAGATTTTCAATGATGGAAATAAGCGTGCGTCGGTAATATTTACAAATCACTATCTAATTTCAAAAGGTTGTGGAATGATAGTTATTCCCGAGTCGGAAGTGCCGGAATTTAAAACTTTGCTTGTTGCTTACTATGAGGATAAAGATAACGGCGAGATTTTAGAATTTATGAAAACAAAGTGTTGGAAAACCTTTTAAAGATTAATTCAACTAAGAGTAGAGGTTTTCCCGAGTGCTATTATTTTAAAATAGAACTATTCGTGATACCATTATATCAACAAAAATAGTAAAGGAGATATGAATATGACATTCGGTGAAAATCTTAAAACATTACGAAATGCTCGTTCTATTTCGCAGAAAGATTTAGCTGTAGAACTTGGTTTTTCTTTTCAAAACATCTCGAAATGGGAGAGGAATGAAAGTCTACCAGACATCGGAACATTGATTGAAATTGCAAAATTTTTTTCTACCACGACAGATGCACTTCTTGGGTTCACCCCTGAAGAAAAATTTTCAACACTTACAATTGACAAGAATGAAGTAGATGTTTATTGTACCTATCCAAAAACAGAAACACAAGTTACCGGAAAAATAGTTTTTGTGATTGATAGCAAAGGTAAAATTACCGGAACAGTTTTCATTCCATATATGCGTGCATATAGAACCGGATATATACGAAATATGTATGAACCTTTTGAGGAAAGAAGCACGCTTATTTACCAACATACATACCGATCACGCCGCGAGAATATTATTGACAATAAAAGGATTAAAATACCTGAAAACGGTTTTTTGATAGCTGTGTCAGATAACACTTTTACCGCAAAAAAGATTATGAAATTTATCACTCCCGAGGAATACTCTGCCTTTTTAGATCCTGATACACATTCGGGTTACTATAACGGCAGAAACGGAAAAAGCTTATTCAGTGATATTCTAAAGCATAACGAACTCGACGATATTACTGTAGAATTAACTGATATCGGCATTGTTTTAAAGAAACCGTTACAAACAGTTGATCCTATGTCGGTTAATATCGAAACGCTTGCCAAAATTGTGCGGAAAGAACTTCAAAAGGAACACGATAAACAAATTCAGTATCTTAAGGATAGAATTGATGAACTTGAGGATATGGTTGGTGACAATGAAAGTAATATTGAAGATTTAGATGGACGAATTAATGAGATTGAAGCTAAATTTTCAGAAGAAGACTCATAAATAACTAGAAACGCAAAGAAGACAAGGTATTTAGTTCGCTTGTCTTCGGTTTTTGTTGGTCCTATATTGACACACTCGTGTCAGGCTCCCCTATTATCCAGAACGGCAAGCTTATAGGCGCTCTCACGCATGTACTTGTAGATGACCCGCAAAA
>JAFUOL010000088.1 GCA_017481865.1 Clostridia bacterium
CAGGCTAGCGTTCTAACCAACTGAACTACCAGGCCATATGGTGGGAACAACAGGGCTCGAACCTGTGACCCTCTGCTTGTAAGGCAGATGCTCTCCCAGCTGAGCTATGCTCCCACATGCTGGCGTGCGCTGGCGTGCTGTCTGTTTTTTATCACTCACCGGCGACAAGCAATATATTACCATAAGACGGCTATTTTGTCAAGCACTTTGTTAAATTTTTTTAAAAAATTTTCAAATACCCTTTTTAACTGTATTTTATACTCAAATATATGTTAAAAAAACCGCAGATATGTATACGGATACCGTTTGGGTATCCGTAAAATTTCAGAACAACATTCCGCAGCAATCGAAATCGTTGTCAATATAGTGAGCTATAAATCTTGCTATAAAATTGCGCTCATTGCACATAGCTGTGCTGCTCCCTGAAACGTCCAAATCCTCGGGCAGTACAAATTTAATACAGCGCACGGTAACATCCTGACAGCTTGCTCCGGTATGCGCAGGCACAGTCATAGTTTTAAGACCTCGTTTATGCTCTATACCTAAAGTGTCCACCTCTGTCAATACCGCTGCTAAGGCTATGCGCTTATTTGGGCAGACATTTTTAAGAGTAACATTCAATTCTATTATGCGTCCTAATGACCCGAAATACAAATCCCCTGCATCGATTTCCACCGTATCCTCGCATCCGTCTACCGATAATTCAAATACGGCAGGGCAATCCTCATGCACATCGGTACCGCAGTCTATCTCAATTTCAGGTGATGGGAAGCTTACAACATTATCCTCATCATCGGTATAATCAATATCTGCGTTAACTTCGACCGTACCCGAGCAAGGACCTATATGCTCTACTGCGAATTCAAGCACCGCTCCCTCGCTTTGGCTTACTCCAAGCTCTTCTATTTTCCACTCAACGGTATTGCTGTCGATAAGGCTTGCCGTTCCCTTATCGGGAGTATAAAGCGTAGTTATTCTAAAGCAGGATGCCACATGATCGGTAAGAACGATATTTGTAGCACCGGGTTTTGCGATATTCTGTGCCAAATCCTCGAAAAGGTCTTCTAATTCCGCATCATCGGGGGTTATGGCTACATATGCCGAATCAGGGTCAGATGCCCAATCGTTAAGGACCTGCACGTCAATACCACCGTTACCCGAAAGACCTATACAGTAGATAATTATTCCCTGCGCCTTAGCGGCTGTAGCTACGGGGTTGGGGTCACCGCCTGCGGTAGTTACACCGTCGGTAAACATTACCATTACCCTTTCGTTTGCTGTAGAGGTGCTAAGAAGATTAAGCGCCTTTGTAAAAGCGTCCTCATGATTAGTCCGTCCGCCCGCCGTAAGATTATTTACCGCCGCATTAAGGTCTGCTACAGAGGTTATAAGCCCCGTATCCTGAGTAGCGGTATCCGCAAAGCTTACAATACCTATATGGCTGCCGTTACCTATCTGCCATCTCCCGAGCCGTCGGTAGCCTCATCTATAATTTCAATAAACTTTTTAGCTCCGTTTTTAAGGTTGGCAAGCGGACTGCCTGCCATACTTCCCGAACGGTCGAGAATAAGCACAATATCGGTAGGATTGGATACGATATCAGGCTATGCCGTAAGAGATAGCTTTACATTAAAAGAGCCGCCGCAACCGATTTCGGATACAGACAGCTCCTTATTTGAATTTGTTATACCCATACTGTTTTTTCCTTTCCGAACCCAAAAATTTTAAAGGGTTCAGTACAATATATGCTACAGGAAAGCAGTTGGTACATGCTGTATGCGTTGGATTGCATAAATATGAGTGTGACGGATATTAAGGAACTAAACCAAAAGCTTGACATGCTTTACAATTCCCTCGTCTTTGACTATGTAGAGGATTTCTCCGCCTACGAAACGGATAATTATCTTTTTTAAATGACGGTAAAATTATGCATTATTGAATTTTTTCCAAACTTTTACAAGTATTAAAAATAAATTACCGCACATGATAGTACTGAGCAAAGGCTTTTACAATCACCAAGACGTTTTACGGCTTATGTGAACAAAGGCTTTTGCTAAGGGACGAGGGCAAGAGCTTTTGTTCCAAGAAAGGGAGCCGTCTCATTAAATTTTGAGACGGCTCTTTTTTAATTCATTTTTTCGATTTCGGCAATGCTGTCCTCAATCATTTTGATTTTATCAAGCACCTTGCTAAAACTTGCCTTCTGCTGTTCAACAAGAGCGGCAGGAGCTTTTGCAATAAAGCCCTGATTATTAAGCTTCTTTTCGAAAAACTCTTTATCTACGAGAGCTTTTTTAAGGTCTTTATTAAGACGTGCAAGCTCGGCGGTAAAGTCGACAAGCTCACGCATTGGCATATAAACGGTAGCGGCATCGGTAATAACACGTACCGCACCCTCTGCATCAAAGCTGTCCCCCGTCTCAACCTCGGAGGCATAGCCTAAACGGCAGATGTAGTTTTTGCCCATGTCAAAGGTCTCTTTATCGGCAGTAGCAATTTGAACCTTAGCTTTTTTAGAGGGAGGAACGTTCATTTCGGCTCTGCGGTTGCGGATAGCCTTAATAACGCTCATTATCTTTTCAAAATCGGCTTCCTCTGCCTTAAATTCAAGGTCATTTCTGTACTCAGGCCACTGGGTTACCATAAGCACTTCGCCTTCGTGGGGCATGGACTGCCAGATTTCCTCTGTAATAAAAGGCATAAAGGGATGCAGAAGTGCCAGTGTATTTGTAAACACGTATACAAGTACACTTCTTGCGGTATCTGCCGCCGCTTTGTCATCACCGTTCAAGCGGGATTTGCAGATTTCAATATACCAGTCACAGAAAACATCCCAGATAAAGTCATAAAGCTTTTGAACTGCTAAGCCCAACTCGTACTTTTCGAGATTTTCAGTAACCTCGGATACAACAGTATTGTATTTTGAAAGAATCCATTTATCCTCCAAAGAAAGAGCGGAAATATCAAGCGGCATTACATCGTCGCTTTCAAGATTCATCAAAATAAATCTCGCCGCATTCCAAATCTTATTGGCAAAATTACGGCTTGCCTCAACACGTTCGGGGATATAACGCATATCGTTTCCCGGGCTATTGCCTGTAGCAAGGGAAAATCTAAGGGCATCTGCACCGTATTCGGCAATAATCTCCAGCGGGTCAACACCGTTGCCGAGAGATTTTGACATCTTTCTGCCCTGTGAATCACGTACCAAGCCGTGAATAAGAACGGTATTGAAAGGAACTTTGCCTGTTTGCTCAATTCCTGAGAACATCATACGCATTACCCAGAAAGGAATAATATCGTAACCGGTAACTAAGGTGTTAGTGGGATAATAGTGTTTAAAGTCCTCGGTCTCTTGGGGCCAGCCGAGTGTAGAGAAAGGCCACAAAGCAGAGGAAAACCAAGTATCGAGAGTATCGGGGTCTTGCTCTACATTTTTACTGCCGCAATGAGCACAAGCGTGAACCTCGGTTTTGGAAACGGTAATCTCGCCGCAGTCGGCACAATACCATGCAGGTATACGGTGACCCCACCAAAGCTGACGGGAAATACACCAGTCCTTAATATTCTCAAGCCAATGGAAATAAACCTTTTCAAATCTTTGGGGAACAAACTTTGTTTCACCCTTCTTAACTGCATCAATTGCAGGACCTGCCAAAGGCTTCATTTTAACAAACCATTGCTTTGAAACCTTAGGCTCAACTGTAGAACCGCAGCGGTAGCAGGTGCCTACATTGTGGGTGTAATCCTCAATGCGAACAAGTGCGCCCTCTGCTTCAAGGTCGGCTACGATTGCCTTTCTTGCCTCGTATCTATCCATACCGGCATATTTCGGGTAATCCTCAACAATCTTAGCGTCATCGGTCATTACGTTGATAACCCCTAAGTTGTGACGCAGTCCTACTTCAAAGTCATTGGGGTCGTGTGCAGGGGTGATTTTAACTACGCCTGTACCGAAATCCATTTCAACATAATCGTCAGCCACAACGGGGATTTCACGGTGAACAAGGGGCAGAATAAGGGTCTTACCGACCATATCCTTGTATCTTTCGTCATTGGGGTTTACTGCAACGGCGGTATCACCTAAAAGGGTTTCGGGTCTGGTAGTAGCGAGCTCTAAATAACCGCTACCGTCCTTAAACGGATAACGCAGATGCCAGAAATGACCTGCCTGCTCCTCATATTCAACCTCAGCATCGGAAATAGAGGTCTTACAATGGGGACACCAGTTAATAATTCTTTCGCCTCTGTAAATAAGTCCCTTTTTGTAGAGTCTTACAAAAACCTCTTTTACAGCTTCGCTGCAGCCCTCGTCCAATGTAAAACGCTCTCTGTCCCAATCGCAGGAGGAGCCCATTTTCTTAAGCTGTTCAATAATTCTGCCGCCGTACTGCTTTTTCCAATCCCAAGCACGCTCCAAAAAGCCGTCACGTCCGATGTCGGCTTTGGTAACACCCTCGGACTTCATTTTTTCAACTATTTTAGCCTCGGTTGCAATAGATGCGTGGTCAGTTCCAGGTACCCAAAGGGTATCATAGCCCTGCATACGCTTAAAGCGGATAAGAATATCCTGCAGGGTGTTATCCAGCGCATGACCCATATGCAACTGACCCGTAATATTCGGAGGGGGAATAACTATAGTATAGGTATCCTTGTCCTTTTCACATTTAGCGTGAAAATATTTACCGTCAAGCCATTGTTTGTAGATACGGTCCTCAACGTCCTTGGGGTCGTACTGCTTTGCTAATTCTTTTGCCATTTTTATCACTCCAATTGGAAATAATTTCTTTTTATATTTTTAAACTTTCAACATAATATATATTTGTCGGTCAATCAGCGTTTGCATTACAACCGACTATGGGACTGCTCTGAAGTTTAAGGAAAGCTATAAGTTTTCTTTAAACCTCGGGCAGTTCTTTTATATTACCGATACGAACAAAAAATGCCCGCCCCAAAGCTATAACTTTGAGACGAGCATTGAAAAAATTTCAAACACCCGCGGTACCACTCAAATTGCAGTTTAAAACCGCCACTCTTGGAATCAAATAATTCCTATGCCTTTACGCAGCAATCACGGAAAGGTTCTACTAACCCGAATAAAGGGGTTTCTTCCTTTCAGCTCGGAAGCTACAAACAGGTATCTCTGTCGATAACTCACACCAACCGTTATCTCTCTGAAAGCTTTAAAAACCTGTACTCTTCGTCAATGCTTTTAATATAGAGTTATATTATCATAACAATAAAAATTTGTCAATATTTTATGAAAATAAACTCCAACGAATTTATATTTCAAGCTTTGCCTGCTCGGCATCCAACCCTGCCGGTAATTTGCTTCCCGCCGCCGGCAGATTTCTCGTTCTGTATCTGTGGTCGCCTGCAAGACTGTCCTTCACGTAAAACTCAGCCGATAAAAGTCTCTGCCCCTTTTTCTGGGTCATAACACCGATACCGCCGTTATCCTTAGTAGTCTTAGACGGAATAGCAGCAGTATTAACAATCAACATTCTGCCGTTGGTGGATTTCAGCAGCAGCTCGGTATCCTCCTTAATGTAAAATACCGTATGCAAGGTGTACTTGTCACAATAAGCCTTTATAAGCTTTTTACGGTTAGTCTTGGTCTGGTAAGAATTAAGCGGAACCTTGGCAATTCTGCCGTTATCAAAAATGAAAAGCATATATCCCGAATAATCTTTGGTTTCCACCATATAAACAGCACTTTCCGCCTCATCAAATTCAAGCTTGGCAGGTATATAGTCACCCAGTACACTTGCCTTACCGTCGGAAAAATCGGCGGTTTTGGTTTTATAAACCTGACACTTGTTTGAGAAAAACAACAGCTCGGTGGCGTTATTGGATTCGATTACCTGAGTAATCTCGTCCCCCTCTTTAAGCTTTTGTTCACCGCTCATTCTAAGTGATTGCGGAGTTATTTTTTTGAAATAACCGTCCTTAGTAAAGAACAGAGTAACGGGAGAGTCATCCACGGGAATTTCCTCTGCTTCAACACTTTCCTCGGCGGCGCTTATAATTTCAGTCTTTCTTTCCTGACCGTATTTTTCAGAAACCTTCTCCAATTCCTTAATAATAATTTTAAGGAGCTTATTTCTGGAATTAAGGACACTTTCCATTTCCTCAATTTCTTTAAGCAGAGCCTCAATATCGGCAGTTCGCTTTAAAATGTATTCACGGTTTAAGTGACGGAGCTTTATTTCAGCTACATATTCCGCCTGAATTTCGTCAATACCGAAGCCAATCATAAGGTTGGGGACTACCTGAGCCTCCTCCTCGGTCTCACGGACTATTTTGATCGCCTTGTCGATATCGAGAAGTATCTTTTCAAGTCCCTTTAAAAGATGCAGCCTATCCTTAGCCTTGGAAAGCTTAAAGAATACACGGCGGCGGACACATTCCTCACGGAAAGCCACCCATTCGGAAATAATTTCCTTTACACCCATAACACGGGGTGAGCCTGCTATAAGGATATTAAAGTTGCAGGAAAAGCTGTCCTCAAAAGGAGACATTTTAATGACCTTTTTCATCAGCTTTTCGGGGTCTGCTCCACGCTTTAAATCGATAGTGATTTTAAGACCGCCTAAGTCGGTTTCATCACGTATATCGTTAATTTCGGTGATTTTCTTTAAGCGCACCAGTTCAATTACCTTTTCGATAATAGCCTCACTTGTTGTAGTAGGCGGAATTTCAGTAATATCTATACAGTTTTGCGCCTTATCATAGGTGTAAACACCACGCACCTTAAAGCCGCCTCTGCCTGTCTCATAAATCTTTTCCATGTCGGCTCTGTTATACAGAAGCTTGCCGCCTATGGGAAAATCGGGAGCTAAAAGGGTGTCGGCAACGTTTATATCGTTATCCTTAATGTAAGCAATGGTAGTATCGCAAACCTCTTTAAGGTTAAAAGGACAAATTGAGCTTGCCATACCTGCCGCAATACCTGTATTGGCATTTACAAGGACAGATGGGAAGGTTACGGGGAAAAGGGTAGGTTCTTTCATTGTGGCATCGTAGTTGTCTACAAAATCCACCGTGTCCTTGTCAATATCGGCAAAAAGCTCAGCCGAGATTGGGGCTAACTTCGCTTCGGTATAACGGGAGGCGGCATATGCCATATCACGTGAATAGGCTTTACCGAATGAGCCTTTGGATGCTACATATGGGTGCAAAAGCGCCTGATAACCCTCAGAAAGGCGAACCATTGTCTCATAAATAGCCGCATCACCGTGGGGGTTCAGCTGCATGGTACGTCCTACAATGTTAGCCGACTTTATGGTGCTGCCTGTAAGAAGTCCCATATTATACATAGTGTATAATAGCTTTCTGTGGGATGGCTTAAAGCCGTCAATTTCGGGTATTGCACGGGAAACGATAACACTCATAGCATAGGGCATAAAGTTACTCTCTATGGTTTCGGTAATGGGCTGTTCAACAGTAAGCCCCGCTCCCGCAATATATGCGTTCATATTAGACCTTACAGTCTTTTTTGTTTCTTTTTTCTTTCTCGGAGGCATAATTTTCTCCTTATATAATTTAAATTCGGAATGCGTAATTCGTAATTCGGAATTATCGGTGTTTGCTTCGCAAACATTTATATGTTCCGCAAAGCGGAACACCTTTAATTACGAATTATGAATTCATAATTCCGCATTAGCTTATGTCTGCATCGTCAAGATACATATAACCGTTTTCGGCTATAAATTCTTTTCTGCCTGCAAGGTCGTCACCTAAAAGCAGGTCGAACATACGGCTTGTTCTTTCGGCATCCTGCGGCATTACCTTTATAAGACGTCTGGTTTCGGGGTTCATGGTAGTAAGGTTCATCATATCGGGCTGGTTTTCACCAAGTCCCTTAGAACGCTGTAAGGTGTATTTCTTGTCCCCTATTTTTTCCAAAATCTCGTTCTTTTCCTTTTCGTCATAGGCAAAGTAGGTCATATCCTTAGTGCCGATTTCGTAAAGGGGCGTTTCGGCAATAAATACCTTACCCTCATTTATAAGAGTGGGCATAAGGCGGTGTATCATAGTAAGAATAAGGGTTCTTATATGGAAACCGTCTACATCCGCATCGGTACAGATAATGACCTTGTTCCAGCGAAGAGCATTAAGGTCAAAGGTGGCAAGCCCCTTATTTGCTTTGGATTTAACCTCTACTCCACAGCCTAAAACCTTAATAAGATTGGTAATTATCTCGCTTTTAAATACCTTTTCATAATCGGCTTTCAGGCAGTTGAGTATTTTACCTCTTACAGGCATAATAGCCTGAAAAGCCGCATCACGGGCTAACTTACAGGAGCCTAAAGCCGAATCACCCTCAACTATAAATAGCTCTCTTTCGGCTACATCCTTGGAACGGCAGTCAACAAACTTTTCTACTCTGTCAAGCATAGAGTTAGAGGACTGCAAGGTCTTTTTAAGGTTTATTCTCTCCCTCTCGCTTCTTTCACGGCTTCTTTTATTAACAAGCACTTGGTCGGCAATCTTGTCCGCCTCGGCTTTGTTTTCAATAAAGTAAACCTCTAACTGGTGGCGCAAAAAATCCACCATAGCCTCATAAATAAACTTGTTGGTAATGGCTTTCTTGGTCTGATTTTCGTAGGAAGTAACAGTCGAGAACGAGGAAATAACCAGCACTAAGCATTCCTCAACATCCGAAAAGGTTATCTTGCTTTCGTTGCCCTTATATTTATTGGTCTGCTTAATGTAGGCATCAATCTGAGAGACAAATGCACTTCTCGCCGCCTTTTCCGGTACACCGCCGTGTTCAAGCCAGCTTGAATTGTGGTAATATTCTTTTAAAATATGACGGTTACTAAAAGCTACCGCCGCATTTATTTTTACCTTGTATTCAGGCTTGTCCTCACGGTCACGACCCTTTCGTTCGGTCTGCCAGAACTGTATGGAGGACAGCTTTTCTTCTCCTACAACCTCACTCACATAGTCCCTGATACCGTTATTGTAAACAATCTCCTGCTGAATAAACCTGTTTCCCTGCTGTTCACGGAAAACAAAAAGCAAGCCGTCGTTTACAATTGCCTGACGTTTCAGCGTATCGATAAAATATTCCGACGGAATATCAATATCGGTAAAAACCTCCAAATCAGGTTTCCAACGGGTTTTAGTACCCGTGTCCCTACCTGAATAAGGCTCCTTTTTAAGTCCGCCTATATTGTAGCCCTTTTCAAAGTGGAGGTTATATTTAAAGCCGTCACGCTTAATTTCAACATCCATATACTCCGAGGAATACTGTGTAGAGCAAAGACCTAAGCCGTTTAAGCCTACCGAATATTCGTAGTTTGCACCGTCATTGGTATTATATTTACCTCCGGCATACATCTCGCAGTATAAAAGCTCCCAGTTGTAGCACTGTTCTTTATTGTTAAAGTCTACCGGTGCACCACGGGCAAAGTCCTGCACTTCAATAGAGCCGTCGGCATACTTTGTCACCACGATTTTATTGCCGTAGCCCTCTCGTGCCTCATCAATAGAGTTTGAAATTATTTCAAATACCGAATGCTCACAGCCGTCCAGCCCGTCAGAACCGAAAATTACACCCGGGCGCTTACGCACCCTGTCGGGTCCCTCAAGCTTTTGTATACTGTCGTTACCGTATTCGACCTTTGCTTTCGCCATTTTCGCATACTCCTCGAATTTAATTAGTATAATTATACACCATATTTTGTGGTTTCGTCAAGGAAAAAACAACCACCCCGAGGTTGGATAAAAAAATAAAGCCACTCTCACTAATTGAGGTGACTTAGGCTGACGAGAGTCGGTCGGTAAGCCGAGTTCTGTCGTGGACGGTTATCTATCTCGACGTCGGATTGCTCCGAACGCTCAAGCCGCTTTTCGTGACACATCGGGCAGATGTATAGTCACAGTCAGCGTTGCTCCGAATAGGGTTTACAGGGTCTTGACGTTCCCGTAAGACCGGTGAGCTCTTACCTCGCCTTTCCACCCTTACCGTACAGGCGGCACATAAACACTCAAAGGCGTAAGCCTAAGCTGTACGGCGGTATATCTCTGTTGCACTTTCCCTAAGGTCACCCTCGGCGGCCGTTAGCCGCTATTCTGCCCTGTGGGGCTCGGACTTTCCTCAGATATAAAATATCCGCAACCGTCTGACCGACTCTGATGTATTATACCATATTTATGCCGTTGTGTCAAAAGGAAATTCACCGAATAAGATATAGTATAGATTTAAAAGAAATTTCCTGAAAGGTGAATAAAACATGGATAATTTCAAGGTAAAATATTTTTTAGCGGCTAATTCCTGTGAAGGCTTTGTTTCAGTATTTAAAAACTGCTACGACCCACAAAAGGGCTGGAAAGCCTATATAATAAAGGGCGGTCCCGGGACGGGAAAATCCTCCTTTATGAAGTTTTTGGCGGTTAAAGCCCAAGAAAAAGGCATAAAAACAGAGCTTTTTCCCTGTAGCAGCGACCCCCATTCCCTCGATGCGGTAATATTCCCCGAAAAGAAAATTGCCGTTATGGACGGTACAGCTCCCCACACTGCAGACCCCGATTATCCGGCAGTATGCGAAACCATACTTAATTTCGGTGAATTCTGGGATACCGACAAGCTTTCCGACAATTCAGCCGAAGTAATAGCTACAACTCAAAAAAACAAGCTTTTGCACCGCTCGGCATCACGGTATATGCAATCGGTAGGCTCACTTTTAGAGGATAACTTAAAAACCGCCTGCGCCTGTACCGATAAAGTAAAAACATCAATTTTTGCCGATAAGCTTTGCAAAAAGTACATCCCCAAAAAAGGTGGCGAAGGCTATGAATGGGTGCGTTTCCTTTCGGGAATCACCCCAAAGGGTGTTGTAGCCTTCGGGAACACCGTACTTAATACCTGCAAAAACACCGTAATAATTGAGGACGAATACGGCAGTGCCTCAGACATTATAATGCGCAAATTAAGGGAATATGCTCTTAAAAACGGTTATGAGATAATAACGGTTAAAAATTCCTTTTTGCCATTGACCCTTATAGACCACATAATAATACCCGAGCTTTCATTAGCCTTTGTAAGGGAAAGTGAGTATCAGCATTTCAAAAATGATGCACGACGAATACACGCCAGACGTTTTGTCAACTCCAAACAGCTTCACAAAAGCCGAGAGCGTATTAGGTTTAATAAAAAGGCAATACGTCAGTTCCTTATCTCGGCGGCGACGGTTTTAGCCGAGGCAAAAGCGGTGCATGACGAATTGGAAAAATACTATGTTTCGGCTATGGATTTCGGGGCTTTAACCGACTTTGCCAATAAATTTGCTGAAAAATTATTTTAATACAACATAAAAAGGACTGCGGCAACAGTCCTTTTTTATCATTCTTTTATAACACCGAATTTTTTATCCTCAACTCGGATTATTTTGTCGCAAACCTTTAAGCTTGTATTGCGGTGGGTGACAAAAAGCACCGTTTTGCCGTTGAGTGCCTTAATATTGCTTAACACCTTGGTTTCGGTAGCCTCGTCAAGAGCAGAGGTAGCCTCGTCCAAAAGCAGAACGGGGGCATCGGTAAGCAGGGCTCTTGCAATGGAAATTCGCTGTATCTGCCCCTCAGAAAGTCCGCCGCCCCTTTCGGAAATAACGGTATCAAAGCCTTCGGGCATGGAGGAAATAAGCTCGTAAATTTCCGCCGCTTTTGCCGCCTTTATTAAATCCTCTTGGCTTACACTCTCGTTACAAAGAGTAATATTCTCCCTTATAGTTCCCGAAAGCACCATATTACCCTGCGGAACGTAGGCGAAAAGTCCTCTCAAGGATGTATCAAGAGGGATATTACCGTTTACGGTAATATCTCCGTTTTGAGGCTCATATAGACCTAAAATAATTTTAAATATTGTGCTTTTGCCGCTGCCTGATTCACCTGTAATGGCGGTGATTTTTCCTTTTTCAGCCTCGAAGCTGCAATTTTTCAGTATAAGCTCATTTTTATAAGCAAAGGTAATATCCTTAACCTCAAGACCTGAAAAGGATTTTTTAATTTTTTCCAGCTTGTCCGCCGATACGGGAGCCATATCGTCCTGTCCCTTTTCGATTTCCATAAGTCTCTCAGCAGAGGCTAATGCCGAATAGTACTGAGGCATTATTCCCGATACATTCTGGAGCGGTGCCCGCAATTGGGAGACAAGCTGTAAAAATGCCATAAGAGTACCGTAGGTTATGAAGCCTGATGATATCATCCCCGCTCCCCAAATAAGTATTGTATAATAGCCTACAGTAAAGAAAGAATAAAGGCTTATGTGTGTAGCTACAGAAACCCCTGTCCTTTTCATCTTGATGCGGTAATTTTCTTTCATTAACTGATTAAGCTTTTTAGTGAAAGGTGCCTCACTTACAAAGGTTTTCATAACCACTATGTTTTCAAAGCATTCCTGCAAAAAGGAACGTGTTCTTCCCTCGGTCTGCTGACTTTTTTTGTGCAGAGCCTTATATTTTCGGTTTATCATTCTGCCCAGCGCCGGAACCGATATACCGAGCACAAGTATAATAAAAGCTATTCTTGCATCCAGCACAATAAGTGCCGAAATACCGCCTATTATTTTCGCCGCCATTGAGGAAATATTTGGTATTATGCTTACCACACTGTTTACAATAACATCGGTATCCGACGTAAAGCGGTTGAGTAAATCCCCCGAATGGTAGGCGGAAATATAGGAATACTTCTTTCTGCACACAAGCGAGAAAAGATAATTTCGCATTGAGATTGTAAGCCTTGCATTGGTATAGGAGTTAAGCAAAGACTGTGCCGCAGTAAGTGCTATTTGGGCGAAAATCACTCCGAACAGCAGCATGCCGTGACCGGTAATACTGCCTGTGCCGCTGCCTGTTGCTACATCAAGCACATTCTTGGAAATCAGCGCCAAAGCTACAAAAGTAAGTGCATCCAAAGCGGAAATTACCGAAAGCAGCAGTACCGACGGTAAAAATTTCTTGGTCCTTTTATATATCCACTTCAGAGTCTGACTGTTATTTTCTTTTTTATTCAATAATCCCATTCTCTTTCATCGTCCGTATAAAAATATCAATATCCCCAAGGGCTAAAACGGTTGAAATATTAAAATTTTCAAGCAAAGCCTCCAGCATTTGGGTCTTTGTAACTTCCTTTTCGCTTAAAAGTCTCCACAAAAAAGCGGCGGTATCGGTAAGAACGATATAGTTATCCGTAACTGCGGTTGAGCCTCTTTTGGAAACTACAACATTCTGTCCCGAACGGTTTACAAGCTCATAGCCGTCTTTAATTCGCATTCTAACACCTCTCATTTGTTAATAAAGGGTAAATTCATTATACACCATGATAAAAAATATTGCAATACTGACCTTACTTAGTGTATAATGTATATAAATTATTATATTACATTTTTTGGAGAGATATTACATGGATACTTTTTTTGAACAAATTATTCCCATTAAGAAAACCGGTACAAGCCTTATGGCGGTTATAGGAATATGGCTTTTGGCATTGGTGCTTTCGGTATTTCTTTTCTTAATTCCTTTTTTAGGAACCTTTACTGCTATTATTATATTTGGTCTGCTGTTCGGTGCTTACAAGCTTACTTCGCTTTTTAATACCGAGTACGAGTACATAATAACCAACGGCAGTATGGATATTGATAAAATAACCAACAAAAGCTCACGTAAGCGCATCGCTTCATTTGAGCTTTCGGGTGTTTCGAGACTTGAAAAATTCAACCCCCACCTTTTAAACAATGTTGATAAGAAAAAGCTTGTAGTTGCCTGCAATCCTGATGACCCCGATGCCTATTTTATGGTTTGCGAGCGTGAGGGCAAGGGTGCGCTTTATATTGTATTTGCACCTGAAGAACGTCTTAAGAGTGCTATTGTAAAGTTTATTCCCAAATTCATAGCCAACAGCGCCTTTAAATAAAGAGGTACATATTAAATGTGGATTTTAAATAAAGACTTAATTAAAAAATCCGAGGACAGCGCCGTGGCATCCGGCGCTTTTTCTTACCGTGCACTAATGCTTAATGCAGGTACAGCCGCAGTTGAAATAATTTTAAGCAAGCTTTCTGTCAGCGGTAAAAAAGTAGCCGTTCTTTGCGGTAAGGGAAATAACGGAGGTGACGGGGCTGTAATTGCCGACCTGCTTTACGGTCACGGTGCTGATGTTACCGTGATAACACCGTTTGGTACACCCACTACCGAAAACGCAAAGTATTATTATGACAAATTGCAGTTTGTAAAGATTACCGACAGCTTTAGCCATACCGATAACTACGATATAATTATTGACGCTCTTTTCGGTATAGGCTTCGGTCGTCAGCCCGATAGTACTACACTTAATCTTTTCAAAGAAATAAATTCACATAAAGGAATAAAGGTTTCGGTTGATATACCCAGCGGTGTGGAATGTGATAAGGGTAAGGTTTTTGAAACGGCTGTAAAAGCCGATTATACTATAACCTTCATTGCCCCCAAGCCCTGTTTTTACCTGCCTGACGGCTCGGATTACTGCGGTGAAGTAACCGTCTGCGACATTGGTGTTAAGCCTTTAGACTACACCTACCTTTCAACCGAAAAGCCCGTTTTCCCTAAGCGGAGGCACAACTCCCACAAGGGAAGCTACGGTACGGCGCTTATGATATGCGGAAGCTACGGTATGGCGGGTGCCGCAATACTCTCCGCAAAAGCCGCTTTAAGGAGCGGTCTGGGAATTGCAAAATGCGTTATATGTGACGGTATTTATGCCCCGTTCACCTCAGCTGTTCCGGAGGCAGTTTGTGTCCCCGTAAAGCAGACGGCAAGCGGAATTTTAAACAGTAATGAAATCGATATAAAAGACCTTGCGAGCCGCTGCACCGCTATACTTTTCGGGTGCGGTGTAGGTAAGGGTAAGGATATAGAAATTATCCTTAAAAAGATACTTCGTGACACAAATTTACCCACCGTTATTGACGCCGATGGCATAAATGCCCTTTGCCTTGACATAGATATATTAAAGAAAAGCAAAGCTGAGATAATATTGACCCCTCACTCCGGCGAAATGGCAAGACTTTGCGGTATTACCGCACGTGAGGTAGAGGCCGACAGAGTAAAAATCGCCCAAGATTTTGCAAAAGAATACGGCTGTGTACTAATTTTAAAGGGTGCTGATACCATTGTTGCCCTGCCATCGGGCGAAATTTTCTTTAACACAACGGGGAATCCCGGTATGGCTACAGGCGGCAGCGGTGATGTTCTTGCAGGGATAACCGTGTCCCTTTTAGCGCAATGCTTCTCCCCAGCAGATGCTGCAAAGGCGGCAGTATACCTCCACGGTGAGGCAGGCGACAAGGCAACAGCCCAAAAGGGCGAAAGAGCAATGCTACCGTCAGATATTATCGAGCAACTATAAATTTATAATGCGTAATTCGGAATTCATAATTCGAAATTAACGGTGTGACGCATAGCGTCACATTATTATAAAGTCGGCTATGCCGACACATTTAATTACGCATTACGAATTCATAATTCCGAATTAAATTCAGCTAAAGGTGTGGCTCTTTTGAAAAAAATATTCTCATTATTATTCTTTTGTATCTTAATAACCGTTAATGCGGTAGGATGTACTAAAAAAAGCTCCGACGTAACAGCAGTTACCACGGGGCTTTCCTTTACTGCGGAAATATCATGTCATAATACCGAGTTTACCTGCGATGCCGTTATCTCTCCTTCGGGTGATGCCCAATTTACAATAGTAAGCCCCGAGGAAATAAGGGATATGAAATTTTCTTTTTCGGGTGGCGGCACCGTTATAACTTTTCAGGGTATTGAATACAAAACCGAGGGCGACCTTACCGAAACGGATATACTCTCAGCACTATATGATATACTCAAAACGGCAGATAAAAATGATGTGATTTCACAGGACGATACCTTTAAGATAAACGGCACCGCCGCCTGCGGAGACTACACAGCAGAGCTTGGCGAAAGCGGTCTTCCCTTGAAAATTATATGTGACGACAAAAAGCTTGAAGTCACAATTAAAAACCCCACTATAATACAGTAAAAGTTTCCCCTTGACAGGGGAGATTTTTGGGTATATAATATAACAAACGTTATAAAACATACGTTATTTATAGGAGATGTGTCATGCCACCGAAAATAAAGGTTACTAAGGAAAATATTTTATCAGCCGCCGTAGAGCTTGTGAGGGAGTGCGGAGCCGAAGCACTAAATGCCCGAGCCTTAGCGAAAAAACTCGGCAGTTCTACCCAGCCTATCTTTTCTAACTACACTTCGATGGAGGAGCTAAAGCAAGAGGTTATAAAATCGGCAGAAGGTATATATAAAAATTACCTTAACGCCGATATGGAAAAGGGAGAATATCCGCCCTATAAGGCAAGCGGAATGTCATATATACGCTTTGCAGGTGAACAGCAGGAGCTTTTTAAGCTGCTTTTCATGCGTGACAGAACCGATGAACAAATACCCGACAGCTTCGACGGGATAAACCCTATTATAGAAATCATACAGCGCAATACCGGACTTGACCGCAAGGCGGCAGAGCTGTTACACCTTGAAATGTGGAGCTGTGTTCACGGGATTGCCGTAATGACGGCTACAGGATTTTTAAAGCTTGACACAGTTACCGTAAGTCAAATGCTTACTGACATTTATTCAGGCCTTAAAGGAGAGAAAGCTAAATGAAAAACATTATTGAAATAAACAATTTAAGTAAAAGCTTCAGTGAAATAAAAGCGGTGGATGACCTAAGCTTTAAAGTTAAGGAAGGTGAGCTGTTTGCCTTTTTAGGGGTAAACGGGGCAGGAAAATCAACGACTATTAACATTATCTGCGGTCAGCTAAAAAAGGACAGCGGAAGTGTGATTATTAACGGCTGTGACCTTGACGGTAATAGGGACAGTATCAAGAGTGAAATAGGTGTTGTATTCCAAAATTCCGTGCTTGATAAGGCGCTTTCCGTAAAAGACAATTTGGAAAGCCGTGCCGCCCTTTACGGAATTACAGGCAAGGCTTTCGGAGATAGATTAAATGGGCTTTCACTTCTTTTGGATTTTAAGGATTTATTAAAGCGTAGCGTAGGCAAGCTTTCAGGCGGACAGAGACGTCGAATAGACATTGCCCGTGCCCTTTTATCGAGACCTAAAATCCTTATACTCGACGAGCCAACCACAGGGCTTGATCCTCAAACGAGAAAATTGCTTTGGAGCGTTATTGGTGACCTCAGAAAAAACGAAAACATGACAGTAATGCTAACCACCCATTATATGGAGGAGGCGGCGGAAGCCGATTATGTTGTAATACTTGACAGCGGCAAAATTGCCGCCGAAGGCACACCCTTAGAGCTTAAAAACACCTACACGGGCGATTTTATCACTCTATACGGTGTAAGCGATGAGGAAGTAAAAGCTTTAGGTGTTCCCTTTGAGGCTATAAAAGAGGCTTTTCGACTTTCTGTTAAAAACACCCGTCAGGCTACAGAGCTTATTATAAACTACCCCGAAATATTCAGGGATTACGAGATAACCAAGGGCAAAATGGACGATATTTTCTTAGCTGTAACAGGCAGAAGTCTTACGGGAGGTAACGAAAAATGAAAACACTTATAAAACGTAATACCAAGCTCTTTTTTAAGGACAAGGGAATGTTTTTTACCTCCCTTATCACCCCTTTGATACTGCTGGTGCTTTATGCTACATTTTTAGGCAATGTTTACGAACAGAGCTTTACCTCCGCACTTCCCGATACCCTTAATATACCCCAAAAGCTTATTGACGGCTGTGTGGGAGGTCAGCTTATATCCTCTATATTGGCGGTTTCCTGTGTGACGGTGGCATTTTGCTCAAACATGCTTATGGTACAGGACAAGGCAAACGGCAGTATTAAGGATTTTACGGTCTCCCCCATTAAGCCTTCTAAATTGGCTCTCGGCTACTATTTTTCCACACTTATTTCTACCCTTATTATCTGTCTCGCCGCAACGGCGGTATGCCTTTGCTATGTAGCGGCGGTATGCTGGTATTTGTCGGCAGGAGATGTACTCTTACTCATATTAGATGTATTTTTGCTTGTGATGTTCGGTACTGCCCTTTCGAGTATTATAAACTTCTTTTTATCTACTCAAGGTCAGATATCGGCAGTAGGTACGGTTATAAGCTCGGGCTACGGATTTATTTGCGGAGCGTATATGCCGATATCCCAATTTTCCGAAACACTACAGAAAATCATATCCTTTTTACCCGGTACCTACGGCACATCGCTTGTAAGGAATCATGCAATGCGGGGTGTATTTGCCGAAATGTCGGCACAGGGCTTCCCAAAAGAGGTAATAGAGGCTATAAAGGATTCCATTGACTGCAATCTTTATTTCCTTGATAACAAGGTCGGGATTTACGCTATGTATATAGTATTAGTTCTGTCTGTAGCGGTGCTTATAGCAGTATACATTTTTATGAATGTTATGAAAAGCAGGAAAACAAAATGAAAGAGATAACCGAAAAGCTTTAAAAATAATACAGATAAGCTGATTAAAGAGTTTAAAACGCAAATAAACAAATTAGCGCTGTTTCTTAACGGAACAGCGTTATTTTTTTGCCCTTTTTAAAGATGTCGGTGAATGTCCATTTTTTTAAGGCTATTATAAAAATTGTCAGGGTAAACAATAGGTTTTTCCCATACCGGTTAAAGGAAAAGCTTAACTTGACAGAAGGAGTTTGCGATGAAGGATAATGACAAGCTGCTTTATAAAACCTTAAAGTCGCTGCTTAACGAAAGACTGTCAGACGCAGAGGTTGATGCGCTTAAGGATGAGGGGTTTGAGGTAAAGAGCCCCACAAGAAAGACTGCGGTAATGATAGCACTCTACAAAAAGGCGGCGGCAGGTGACCTTTCCGCTATAAAGGAGCTGCGTTCCATCGTAAGCGAAAAAAATGACGACAGCCGCTCAGGCGGCAAGGCGGTGATGATAGTTGACGACATCAGAGATTAAGATGTCGCAAACGGTTGGAAAAGGATACGAAAAATTCTGGAACTGCAAAAAAAGGTACAGAGTTTTAAAGGGAGGAAAGGCATCCAAAAAATCAGCTACAACAGCTCTTAATTTCATTTTCAGGCTTATGAAGGAAAAGGACAGTAATCTTTTAGTAGTACGTAAGGTAATGAACACCCACAGGGACTCCACCTTCGCCCAGCTTAAATGGGCACAGGAAAGACTGGGGGTAAGCCACCTATGGAACAATACGGTATCGCCATTAGAGATGGTTTACAAGCCAACAGGGCAAAAAATAATTTTCCGTGGCTTTGACGATGTATTAAAGCTTGCCTCCACTACCGTATCAAAGGGGTATCTAAACTTCGTATGGATAGAGGAGGCATTTGAAATAGCCGACGAGGCTGACTTTGATAAATTGGACCTATCCGTCCCCAGAGGAAAAATTCCGCCGCCGCTTTACAAGCAGACCACC
>JAFUOL010000007.1 GCA_017481865.1 Clostridia bacterium
AAGGCATGTACCCTTTATATCACCTCTGACGGTAAGCTGCCAAGCGGAGTAGAGGATAATTCGACTTCAGTAATGCTGGGCGACCCCAGCGGAGACGGCAAAATAAGCGTTTTGGATTTGGCAAAAATTAAAATGCATATTTTAGATATTAACACACTTGCAGGAAATGCTTTTGATGCAGCGGACATAAATAAGGATGGTAAAGTGAGTACGATAGATTTAGCAAGAGTTAAGATGCACCTCGTAGGGGCTAAAACAATTGAACAGTAAAGGTGAGAAATATGAAAAAAATCATAAGTTTAGTTGCAGTCATTATGCTGCTGATTTCCTGTACGAATGTACTTACTATCTCGGCTTTTACAGGCAGTAGTTCGCTGTATTTCAGTAGCAATTCTGTGACGGTGGGAGATACTATGACCGTTACGGTAGGAGTAAAAGCCAGCAATAAAATATATGGTATAAAATTTGTTATCAATTATGATCCAAGTATATTGGAATTTGTAGATGGTGATGGATTGTATTCCGGAGGAGCCGGAGTTATTTCGGTTACACCTGATATTTCTTCGACTTCAGGTTCGTTTAAATATACATTTAAAGCGATTAAAGCTGGTTCATGTGTAATCAACACTAGTGACATCGTTATTAGTGACGGTACAGAAGAGCCTTCTCTTGAAGGTCAGAGTGCCACTTTTACCGTTAAGGACGCAAGCCTTTCAGACAACGCAAATCTAAAGTCTCTTTCTGTAAGCGAGGACAGCCTTTCCCCCTCCTTTTCAGCATCTAAAACCTCCTATACGGTAAGTGTAGGTAGGTCTGTTACCGACTGTAAGATTTATGCTACCGCTGCCGACTCGGGTGCCACCGTTCAGGTTTCGGGCGGCTCGGATTTGAAAATCGGCAAAAACGACTGTACGGTTACGGTTACCGCCCCCAGCGGAACACAGAAAACCTATAAAATTGTTATAACAAGGCTGGAGACCGACACCTCCTCAGATACCTCCTCCGATACCGAATCCACCGTATCGGGCACGCTTGATACCGAGATAGACGGTACGGTGTACACCGTAGCTCAAAATATCGACAGCGTTGCTCTGCCTAACGGCTTTTCGGCAAAAAAAGTTTTGTATAACGATATCGAGGTTGCCGTTGCCGAAGATGCTAACGGCGAATACACCATTTATTACTTAGGTACTTCTGATAGTGATCAGCTTGTGCCCTATACTTTAAATACCAAAACCAACGTGTTTGAAAAGCTGCAGTATTTTAAGCAGGCTGAATTTTTCTATATATTTGCTGAAATCCCAGAAGGCTACGATATGCCCGACGGCTACTATGCTACCAATACCCAAATCTCCGATTTTAATGTAAGCTGTTATTCAAGCAGTAATCCCGAATTAGCATCATTTTACTATATTTACTGCTTTACGGGTGAGGATTATGGCTTTTACAGATACGATTCTTTAGAAAACGTTTTACAGCGCTATCCCGGAATGACCCTTGTTGCAGCTACCGATGCAGAGCTTAAACCCGAGGGTGATGGCTTTATCGCAAGGTTTAACTCCCTTACCACTAACGCAAAGGTTGCGGTAATAGGCTTTTTGCTTATAATTTTGGCGGTTTTGGCACTGATAATTCTGTTTGTGCTCAGACTTATTTATCACCGCAACAGCGTAGAACTGACCTCCGATATGGACTATCAGCAGGATTTCGATAATGTTAATTACGGCACATCCTTCTCTATTGAAACCGATAATTTTGTTACCGAGGATGATGAGGACGTAAAGGAATTGGATTTCGGTGATGAGGACGCACCTCAAGAGCCCGACTCCGATTATATAATTGAGGACGGGGAAACAAAAGAATAAACCTTTTTTAAAGTGTATAGACGGCTGTCGCTAGGTGTGACAGCCGTTTTTTGTAACATTTCTACTTGTATCTTAATATTATATTAACGGACAACCGCATTTGTCCCAATTTTAGGTAGCCTGAGAAAAGGAGAAGTAGGAATGGAAAAAAGAGTTTACGACCTTAGCGGAATGTTAAGGGGAGCTATGGAAAGGACAATGCCCGAAAGGCGTATTGCCTCGGACTGTCCTATACCGGAATGTATAAATACGGAATTTTGCCTGCCCTCTCCCGAGGACAGAAACAACGGTATTTTAACAATGGCTTTTGTGGATATGCAGCCCATAGAAAGCGTATACCCCCCGGAAGAGGCTTTCAGAAACGGTACGCTGTTTCCCAACATCAATAAGCCGTTTTACGGATACGGAGGCAAAAGGCGATGAATAAGGCAGAGCTTAAAAAAAGAATTCACGAAATGGATTTTGCAATCCATGAGCTGTCGCTCTATCTCGACACACACCCCACCTGCAGAAAGGCAATGGAGCTTTTGCGTGAGTACCGTGCAAGACGTGATGAGCTGATTAAGGCATATGAGGAAAATTTTGGAAAGTTTATCGTTACTACCGATGACGTACCCACAAACGGTTGCTGGAGCTGGTTAAGCTCTCCGTGGCCTTGGGACAACGATTTTTTGGAGGGTTAAAATATGTGGAAATATGAGAAAAAATTGCAGTACCCGGTAAACATTAAAAATCCCAACCCGAAATATGCACAAATCATAATAAGTCAATATGGAGGTCCTGACGGCGAGTTGGGTGCTTCTATGCGCTATCTTACCCAAAGATATTCCCAGCCTTTTAACGAGGTAAAGGGTATCCTTACTGATGTCGGTACCGAGGAATTGGCGCATCTTGAAATGATTTGCGCAATGGTGCATCAGCTTACACGAAATTTGAGTGAAAAAGAGATAGTTGACAGCGGCTTTGACAAATATTTTGTTGACCATACGAATGCTGTGTTCCCGATAGCTGCATCATCCCTTCCTTGGAGAGCCGAATATATTCAGGCTAAGGGTGATGTTTTAGCAGACTTGCATGAGGATTTGGCAGCAGAGCAGAAAGCAAGGGTCACATACGACAATCTCCTCCGTCTTATAGATGATCCGGAAGTACTTGACCCTCTTAGGTTCCTGCGTGAGCGTGAAGTAGTTCACTATCAGCGTTTTGGTGAAGCAGAACAGAAAATGTAAAGTGAAATTGAAAAGACTACTAACAAAAATTTAACTGTTTAAAAGATATTTTTATAATAAAAGTATGTTTTAAATTGTTAAATACAGGGTACAAAGGGTACAAACCTTGATATAGATATTTATATTGATATTGATTATGAAATAGATAGTTATATATAGAAGGATAAATAAAAAGATAATTAAAAAGAAAAATAAATTAATAAAATAAGTTAAAGCAAAACAAAAAGGACGGTAAACCGCCCTTTCTGTTTTCGCTTAAAAAACATCACTAATTATCATTTTCTGTGTTGGTGTAATGTTAGCAAGTATAAAATCCTTTAAGTGTTTAAATTCCTCTGTTTTACTGTCAAATCGTATTGTATATATTATTGTATCAATAACTTCTTCTGCTCTTCCGTCTAACACATCTACACTTGCATAAGCTACAGGAATATCATTCTGTAAATCTTCTTGTAGTATGGTTATTACAAAATCGCCAATATTAAAAGCAAAATGTTGGATATTGAGTTGATGTCCTCCCTTATGCGGGAAACATGAGCCGAAAACGATACAAGGAAACAAACCTTTGCAATTTCGGCAGGCTGAATGTTGACAAAACCAAGGTCAATCCAACCTTGAGTGC
>JAFUOL010000089.1 GCA_017481865.1 Clostridia bacterium
CTTTGGCTTTGTCGGCATGTAATAACGGTTGTGAAGTAACTATTTGGTCTCCTTTTAAGGAGGAAGTAGAGTTACTTAGTGAAAAGCGCACCAACGAGCGCCTTTTAAAGGATATTTTTCTGCCCGACAGTATAAACATTACCGACGATATGTCTGTAGTGGAGGGTGACACCTTAACAATAATTGCTACACCTTCGACGGTTGTACGTGAGACGGCAAGAAAGCTTAGTGCATATAAAGATTTAGGAATAGTAGTAAATGTGGCAAAGGGTCTCGAAAAGGGAACCTTAGAAAGACTTTCTCAGGTAATAGCCGACGAATTGCCAACGTCCTCCGTAGTGGTACTGTCGGGTCCTTCTCACGCAGAGGAGGTAGCCCGCAACATACCTACTTCACTTGTGGCGGCTTCTAAATCTGTGGCTGCTGCCGAGGCAGTACAGAGCATAATGTCAAGTGAAACCTTACGCATTTACACCTCACACGACCTTGTAGGTGTAGAATTGGGCGGAGCACTTAAAAATGTTATTGCAATTGCCGCAGGTGCATGTGACGGTATGGGTCTTGGTGATAACACAAAGGCAATGCTTATTACAAGAGGTCTTGCCGAAATGTCAAGACTGGGTGTTACAATGGGAGCTAAGGAGTATACCTTTGCAGGTCTTACGGGTATAGGCGACTTGGTGGTTACCTGTACTTCACAGCACAGCCGTAACAACCGCTTCGGCTTTAAGGTCGGTAAGGGGGAGGCTGTGGAAACGGCACTTCACGAGGTTGGCACGGTAGAGGGCTACTATGCCGCAGATATGGCAAACTCCTTGGCTAAGCGTTACAACATAGAGATGCCCATAATCAGCGAATGTTATAAAATTCTTTATGAGGGAAAGGATGTTAAAAGTGCGCTTTCAGACCTTTTAAACCGCCCAAACAGACAAGAACATTAAGTTTCTGAAAAAAATGCTTGATTTTTGTCATATAGTGTGTTATTATATTTCTTGCTATTGCGGTCAGTGATGTTTTTTTATAACTGACCCGTCTACAAAGAAGGAGGTGCAGACCATGGCTAAATGTGATATCTGCAACAAAGAAATTGCTTTCGGAATTAAGGTTTCTCACTCTCACAGACGTACCAACAGAACCTGGAAGCCCAACGTTAAGAAGGTAAAGGCAATCGTAAACGGTTCGCCTCGCCGTATCAATGTTTGCACCCGTTGCTTACGTTCAGGCAAGGTAACCCGTGCCATCTAAGTTGTATATTTCTTGCAAATAACCCTGAACGGTAACGTTCAGGGGATTTTTGTATATAGGTAGTGTTAAGAAAATGATTATAGCAGTTTTATTTGATTTGGACGGTACGCTTGTAAACTCCCTTGCGGATTTGGCTGCAAGTGCAAACTATGCCTTAAGTGTAATGGGCTACCCTACCCACGAAACCGAAAAATATAAGTATTTTGTAGGGGACGGTATGCCTAAGCTTATTGAAAGGGTATTGCCCGAAAGCGAGCGCACAGCCGAAATACATAAAAAGTGTCTCGATATTTTTATGGCGCATTACAGCGAGCATTATGTGGATAAAACCTATGTTTATGACGGTATAAAGGATTTGCTTGATACCCTAAAGAAAAAAGGCTTAAAGCTTGCGGTTATATCCAATAAATCGCAGGAGCCTGCCGTTACGGTAGTTAATAAGCTTTTCGGCGGCGGTGTGTTTGATATTGTCTGCGGTAAGCAGGAGGGATACCCTGCCAAGCCCGACCCTGCACTTACTCTGAAAGTAATAAATGATTTAGGGGTTAACACAAACGAAAGTGTTCTTATAGGGGATTCGGGTATGGATGCTGCTGCGGCTGTTAATGCGGGCTGTGTCGGAATAGGAGTTTTGTGGGGCTTCCGTACCGAAAAGGAATTAAGGGATAACGGCGACAAATACATAGTGGATACACCCGAAAAGATATTAGAGGTTTTAGAGGAATTACAATGAGTTCTAAGTATAGGTCAACAAAGCTTGCATGTTATGTAGGCTACATAGTTCAGGCGGTAATAAATAACTTTTTACCCATACTTTTTATAGCCTTGCAGGATGTTTATGAACTCAGCTATGAAAAGTTAGCAAGACTTATTGTTTTTAATTTTGTTACCCAAATGGTAACCGACCTTATTACTCCTAAAATAGTAGAGAAAACAGGCTATAAAAAAGCGGCGGTTATATGCCATGGGGCGGCGGCGTTGGGTCTTGCACTTTTAGGAATACTTCCGAGATTTATTCCGCCGTATTCAGGAATAATTATTTCTATTATCGTTTACGCTTTTGGTAGCGGACTTATAGAGGTTCTTGTCAGCCCTATTATAGAAATGCTCCCTACAACGGATAAATCGGGTAACATGTCAATACTCCACTCCTTTTACTGTTGGGGACAGGCATTTACTATCATAGTAACAACCTTTTTGGTAAAGGTATTCGGCTACGGTAATTGGACTATTATTCCGCTTGTGTGGGCGGTATTGCCGTTTATCAATATGTTTTTCTTTATGAGGGTGCCTGTTGTGGAGCCTGAAAAAGAAAATAAAAACGCAGGCTTTAAGGAGCTTGTACGCAACCGCCGATTTTTAATATATATGGTTATGATGCTCTGCGCAGGTGCTACGGAAATCGCTATGGCAGAGTGGGCATCCATGTTTGTTCAAAAGGCTTTAGGTGTTTCTAAGGTAGTCGGAGACCTTACAGGTCCGTGTGCTTTTGCACTGTTTATGGGTATAGGCAGAATGTGGTATGCGGCGGTGGCAAAAAGGGTGAATTTCCGTAAAACCCTTATTATTCTGAGTACACTTTGCTTTATTTGCTATGTAGTAGTAGCAGTTTGCAATATACCGTGGGTTTCGCTTATATTCTGTGCAATTTGCGGTTTTACCGTAAGTATTTCTTGGCCGGGAATATATTCTGCCGGTGCTGAGGAATTCCCTGACGGTTCGTCTGTTATGTACAGCATATTCGCTATGTGCGGTGATACGGGCTGTTGCTTAGGACCTTGGGCTTTGGGAATAGTAGCCGATAGCTTTGGTCTTAATACAGGCTTTGCGGTCACATCCGTATTTGCGGTTATTATGATAATAGCCGTACTTTTGTTGGGTAAAAGTAAGGCTTGAAAAAACAGTAGTTACAATGTATATTATATGTAGAGGTGAAGTGTATGAAAAGACAGGAATATCTTAGCTGGGATGAATACTTTATGGGTATAGCACTGCTTTCGTCTATGCGCAGTAAGGACCCTTCTACTCAGGTGGGTGCATGTATTGTAAATCCCGATAAGCGTATACTTTCAATGGGCTATAACGGAATGCCTCGTTGTTGTAGTGATGACGAGTTTCCGTGGGATAAGAATGATGACCCGTTAAATTCGAAATATCTTTATGTCTGTCACGCAGAGCTTAATGCAATACTTAACTGTGCGGTAGGGGGTGTCAGGGGCTGTACCGTTTATACAACCCTTTTCCCCTGCAACGAGTGCGCTAAGGCTATTATTCAGTCGGGAATAGCCGAGGTAGTATATATGTCAGATAAATATTCGGATTCTGACTCTGTTTTGCCATCAAAAAGGATGTTCGACACCGCAGGTGTTAAGTACAGACTTTATAATATGAGTAATAAAAATCTTGAATTGTCTCTATAGCTATTTAAAATGCACAAAAAGCCGTGATAATTTTGTCACGTTATGTGCAAGAGGTAAAAATTCAAAAAAATGCAAATAATTGTTGCATATTTATTCAAAATATGTTATTATTTATGCATAGAAACTAATAACAAATGCATATTATGCAAACGGAGGAATAAAAAATGAATAAAAAAGACATTAAAAAGGTAGTTCTTGCATATTCCGGCGGTTTGGATACATCTATAATCATTCCGTGGCTTAAGGAAAACTACAACAACCCTGAAATTATCGCAGTTTCAGGTAATGTAGGTCAGGCAAGCGAGCTTGAAGGACTTGAGGAAAAGGCTATCAAGACCGGCGCATCCAAATGCTACATAGAGGATTTAACCGAGGAGTTTTTAACGGATTATGTTTTCCCCTGCGTTCAGGCAGGCGCTCTTTATGAGGATTATATGTTGGGTACTGCTTTTGCACGTCCTCCCATTGCTAAAAGGGTAGCTGAAATCGCTATCGCTGAGGGTGCTGACGCTATCTGCCACGGCTGTACAGGTAAGGGTAACGATCAGGTTCGTTTTGAGCTTGCTATCAAGGCATTCCTTCCCGATATGCCTATTATCGCTCCTTGGCGTGAGTGGGATATCAAATCCCGTGAGGAAGAAATAGAGTACGCTGAGGCTCACAATGTACCGCTGAAAATTAACCGTGAGACCAACTACTCTAAGGATAAGAACATCTGGCACTTGTCCCACGAAGGTCTCGACCTTGAGGATCCCAAGAACGAGCCCCTTTACAACAAGGAAGGCTTCCTTGAAATGGGTGTTTCTCCCGAAATGGCACCCGATAAGGCAACCTATGTAACTGTTCATTTTGAACAGGGTGTTCCTACCGCTGTTGACGGTAAGGAAATGGGCGCTGTTGAGCTTGTAGAGACCCTTAATAAATTAGGCGGCGAAAACGGTGTAGGTCTGCTTGACATAGTTGAAAACCGTCTTGTAGGCATGAAATGCCGTGGTGTGTATGAGACCCCCGGCGGAGCTATTCTTTATAAGGCTCACAATGTTTTGGAAACCCTCTGCCTTGATAAGGAAACTGCTCACTATAAGTCACTCGTAGCTCAGAAGTTAGCAGAGCTTGTTTACAATGCACAGTGGTTTACACCTCTTACCGAGGCTATCCTTTCCTTTGTAAAGACTACACAGAAAACCGTTACAGGTGATGTTACCTTAAAGCTTTACAAGGGTAACATGATAAATGCAGGTGTAACCTCACCCTATTCACTCTATGACCCCGAAATTGCAACCTTTGACGAGGACGAGGTTTACGATCAGGCAGATGCAGGCGGATTCATCAACCTTTACGGACTTCCCACAAAGGTTTATGCTAAGATGAAGGCCAAGAATAATCTTAAATAATCAGTATTAAAATATACCGCTCCTATAATCGGGAGCGGTACAGATATTTTCTAAATACATAAATTAAGTAGGTAAATTTTTATGGATAAAATGTGGGCTGGAAGATTCGAAAAGGCATTAAATAAAGAGGCGGACGATTTCAATTCTTCCATTCATTTTGACAGCAGGATGTATAAGCAGGATATAACAGGCTCGATTGTTCACGCTAAAATGCTTGGAGATAAGGGGATTATCACTGAGGATGAAAAGGCACAGATTATAAACGGGCTCGGCGGTATTTTAGAGGATATAGAAAGCGGTAAGCTATCCTTTGATATGGATGCTGAGGATATTCATATGTTTATAGAATCCGAGCTTACAAAAAGAATAGGGGACGCTGGAAAGAGACTGCATACTGCAAGAAGCCGAAACGATCAGGTTGCCCTTGATATCAGACTTTATTTGGCCAGTGAATGTGAGGAAATAGGCGGTCTTTTACTAAAGCTTATTGAGGCTATAAAGGATAAAGCAAATGAAAATACCGATGCTATAATGCCGGGCTATACTCATTTGCAGAGAGCTCAGCC
This sequence comes from Clostridia bacterium, assembly GCA_017481865.1. Classification (GTDB taxonomy): domain Bacteria; phylum Bacillota; class Clostridia; order Oscillospirales; family Acutalibacteraceae; genus UBA737. Next base: position 5,626 of record JAFUOL010000089.1, read on the forward strand.
TATAACCTTTGCTCACCATATTTTAACCTATGCATTTATGCTTAAGCGTGATTTTGACAGAATTAACGATGCAGTTGGAAGAATGTTAAGCCAATGTCCCATAGGCTCTTGTGCTTTGGCCGGTACTACTTATGATACCGACCGCCGATTTGAGGCAGAGCATTTAGGCTTTACAGGAATTGCTCTAAACAGTATTGACGGTGTTTCCGATAGGGATTTTTGCCTTGAATTAATATCAGACTTTTCAATTCTTATGATGCATTTATCCCGTTTCTCCGAGGAAATTATTCTTTGGTCAAGCTGGGAGTTCAAATTTGTTGAATTGGATGATAGCTATACCACTGGCTCAAGCATCATGCCTCAAAAGAAAAATTCAGATATGGCAGAATTGGTGAGAGGAAAAACAGGTAGGGTCTACGGTGACTTGATGGCTCTGCTTACTACTCTTAAGGGCTTGCCCCTTGCATACAATAAGGATATGCAGGAGGATAAGGAGGCAATATTTGATGCGGTGGATACCGTTAAGAAGTGCCTGAGTATTTTTGCTCCTATGGTTGCCACAATGAAGGTGCTTAAAGGTAATATGTATAAGGCGGCAGGTGAGGGCTTTATCAATGCTACCGATTTGGCAGACTATCTCGTTAAAAAGGGAATGCCTTTCAGAACCGCCTATAAGCATGTAGGTGAAATAGTAGGATACTGTATTAAAAACGGCTTTGTGCTTGAAAATTTACCACTTGAGAAATACAAAGAATTTGACCCGTTATTTGATGAGGATCTATATGAAGAAATTTCCCTTGAAACTTGTGTAAACAAGAGAATTTCTGCAGGAAGCACCGGCCCGCAGTCAGTAAAAAAACAGATTGAATATATTACGGAGTTTTTAAATAAATGAAAAAAATATTTATAGACGGCTCTGCGGGCACTACGGGACTTCGCATTGCCGAAAGACTTGAAAGCAGAAAAGATATTGAGCTTATAAAATTAACAGAGGAAAACCGCAAGGATATAAATGCTCGTAAAGCGGCTTTAAATTCTGCTGATATTGCCTTTTTGTGCTTACCCGATGCGGCGGCTATTGAGGCGGTATCCTTAATAGATAATCCGAATACGGTAGTGCTCGATACCTCTACCGCTCATCGCACCAATCCCGATTGGGCATACGGTTTCCCCGAGCTTTCGGCGGGGGCAGAGGAAAAAGTAAAAAATTCAAAGCGTATAGCCGTACCCGGTTGCCACGCAAGCGGATTCATTTCCCTTATTTACCCACTTGTGGAAAAAGGAATTTTGGATAAAGATATTCTGCTTTCCTGTTTTTCTTTAACAGGCTACAGCGGAGGCGGTAAAAAGATGATAGCCGAATATGAAGGCGCAGAACGTGATGAACTGCTTGACGCTCCCCGTCAGTACGGTATAGCACAGACCCACAAGCATTTGCCCGAAATGAAAGCTATAACGGGAATTAACAATGCCCCTGCCTTTATACCTGTTGTTGGCTCTTTCTACAGCGGTATGGAGGTAACAATCCCGATTTTCGCCTCTCAGTTAAATGACGGCTTTACCGTAGAGGACATTAAAAAGACTTACAAGGAAAAGTATAACGGTCCTGTTGTAAATTATGTAGAAAGCTTCGACGAGGGCGGTTTTGTATCCGCTAATAAGCTTAACGGTAGGGATAGTATGGAGATTTCCGTCAGCGGTAATGATGATAGAATACTGCTTATCTCCCGTTATGATAATCTCGGTAAAGGCGCATCGGGAGCGGCAGTAGAGTGTATGAATATAGTTCTCGGAGTTGATAAAACTACGGGACTTGAATTGTAATTTTTTAGGAGAAAGACAAATGGAGATAATTTCCGGCGGTGTTTGTGCCGCAAAAGGATTTAAAGCAAACGGAATACATTGCGGCATAAGGAAAAATAAGACCAAGAGAGATTTAGCGCTTATCTATAGTGAAAAGCGAGCAAATGCGGCGGCGGTTTATACCACAAATCTTGTAAAGGGCGCACCCCTTACCGTTACAAAGCAACACATTGCCGACGGATATGCCTCTGCGGTTATCTGCAACAGCGGTAACGCTAATACCTGCAACGCAAACGGCATAGAAATCGCCGAGCAAATGAGTGATTTATTAGCAAACGAGCTTAAAATTTCCGCTAATGATGTTGTGGTTGCCTCTACCGGAGTTATCGGTCAGCCGCTTAGTATAGAGCCGATAAAGAACGGTATACCCGAATTGGTTTCGGGCTTAGCCGATAATAAAAGCGCCGAGGCGGCAGAGGGTATTATGACTACTGATACACGCCTTAAGGAAATAGCAGTAAGCTTTACTGTAGGCGGAAAGGTTTGTAAAATAGGCGGTATTGCAAAGGGCTCAGGTATGATTCATCCTAACATGGCTACAATGCTTGTCTTTATCACTACCGACTGTGCAATAACCACCGAAATGCTGCAAAAAGCACTTTCAAGCGATATTCAGAATACCTTTAATATGGTCTCTGTTGACGGTGACACCTCTACTAACGATATGGTAACCGTTCTTGCCAACGGTATGGCAGGCAATACCGAAATTACCGCCGAGGGTGAGGATTATACTGAATTTATGAAGGCACTCAACACTGTAACTGTTCACCTTTGCAGATGTATCGCAGGTGACGGTGAGGGTGCTACAAAGCTTATCGAATGTTCCGTAACAGGAGCTCAAAGCGACAGTATTGCAAAAACAGTTGCAAAGTCGGTTATTTGTTCCTCCCTTACAAAGGCGGCAATGTTCGGTGCAGACGCTAACTGGGGACGTGTGCTTTGTGCTATAGGCTACTCGGGCGCAGTTGTAGACGTTAATAAAATTGACGTTTCTTTTAAATCCCAAAAGGGCGAAATCCCCGTTTGCAAAAACGGTGCAGGAATAGAATTTTCCGAAGAAATCGCAAAAGAAATCTTGCTTGAAAACGAAATTGAAATTAAAGTAGCCTTAAATGACGGTGAGTATTCCTCAACCGCATGGGGTTGCGACCTTACATATGATTACGTTAAAATAAACGGAGATTACCGTACTTAAGAGGTTCAAAAATGTATATAGATAACATTACCAACGCACAACGTGCCGAGGTGCTTACTCAGGCACTTCCTTACATACAGAAATATTACGGCAAAATAGTTGTAATTAAATACGGCGGCAATGCTATGATAAACGAGGATTTAAAACAGCAGGTTATGGAGGATATTATTCTCCTGCACCTTATTGGTGTTAAGGTGGTTCTTGTTCACGGCGGCGGTCCCGAAATTACCGATATGCTCAAAAAAATAGGCAAGGAGTCGGTTTTTGTTGACGGTCTGCGTGTCACCGACAGCGAGACAGCCGAAGTGGTACAAATGGTCTTAGCAGGTAAAATAAACAAAAGCCTTGTAAACCTTTTGCAGATAAAGGGCGGCAAGGCTATGGGTATTTCAGGTATGGACAGTCACTTAATAGAAGCAGAGCCTAAGGATGAGCGCCTCGGCTTTGTAGGCAAGATAACAAAGGTTAATGTTGAGCCTATTTTCGACCTTTTAGAGCATGACTATATCCCCGTAGTATCAACTGTCGGATGTGATAATGAGGGTAATGTCTACAATATAAATGCCGATACGGCTGCCGCTTTTATTGCAGGCGCTATGAAGGCATACCGCCTTATTTCCATGACCGATATTGCGGGAATTTTGCGTGATAAGGACGACCCGACCTCTCTTATTCCTTGTATTGATACTAAAGAGGCTAAACACCTTTTCGAGGACGGTACAATTTCAGGCGGTATGATACCCAAGGTTGAATGTTGCCTTGAAGCTATATCAAAGGGTGTTAAAAAGGTTATTATTATGGACGGCAGAGTGCCGCATTCACTGCTTATCGAAACCTTGACCGCCGAGGGTGCAGGTACAATGGTTACTGAGGAAAAAGACGATGAACATTAAGGAAAAGGACAGCTTATATATAGCCAATACCTATGCCAGATTCCCTATTGAATTGCAATCGGGTAAGGGTTCTTATGTGTATGATACCGAGGGTAAAGAGTATATAGACTTGGGTACGGGTATTGCCGTAAACACTTTCGGTGTTTCGGATGAAAAATGGGTAAATGCCGTAACAACACAGTTAAATACCTTACAGCATACCTCTAACCTTTATTATTCCAAGCCTTGCGCAGAGCTTGCTGAAATGCTGTGCACAAGAACAGGAATGAAAAAGGTATTCTTTTCAAATTCGGGGGCAGAAGCAAACGAGTGTGCTATAAAGGTTGCACGTAAATATGCCGCCGAGAAAAAGTGTAGTGACTGCTATAAAATAGTCACCCTTAAAAACAGCTTTCACGGCAGAACCGTAACCACTCTTGCCGCTACGGGTCAGGATGTTTTTCATAAGGATTTCTTGCCCCTCACAGAGGGATTTTTGTATTGCGAGGCTAACAATATAGCAGAGCTTACCGAAATAGCCGAAAATAATAAAATAGCGGCTATTATGTTCGAATGTGTTCAGGGCGAGGGCGGAGTATTACCGCTTACACCCGAATTTGTAAAGGCTATTTTCGATTTAGCCGAAAAGCACGATATTTTAACTATTGCCGACGAGGTTCAGACCGGTAACGGCAGAACAGGTAAGCTTTACGGATTTATGAATTACGGTGTTACACCTGACATCGTATCTACCGCTAAGGGCTTAGGCGGCGGTTTGCCTTTGGGAGCTACAATGCTCGGCGAAAAGGTAAAAGATGTGCTTAAAGCAGGAGACCACGGCTCTACCTTCGGCGGAAACCCTGTAGCTTGTGCAGGAGCCGCAAACATTTTAAGCCGTATTGATGATGAATTATTAAACGGTGTAGTTAGAAAATCTAAATATATTGTAGAAAAATTAAGCGGTGCTAAGGGTATTAAGTCGGTTACGGGCATGGGTCTAATGCTCGGGATTGAAACGGTTAAAGATGCAAGCGAGGTTATAACCGAGTGCCGAAATAACGGCGTGCTTGTAATAAAGGCTAAAAGTAAGGTAAGACTTTTGCCTGCGCTGAATATCCCTGACGAATTACTTGAAAAGGCAGTGGAAGTAATAATAAATGCCTGTAAGGAGTGTTAATTATGGATTTTAAGGGTAGAAGCTTTTTAAAGCTCTTGGATTTCACTTCGGAGGAAATAGCCTGCCTTATTGATTTAGCGGCAGAGCTTAAATACAAGAAAAAAGCAGGTATCCCTCACAGACTTTGCGAGGGCAAGAACATTGCTTTAATATTTGAAAAGACCAGTACCCGTACACGCTGCAGCTTTGAAGTAGCGGCTTATGACCTTGGTATGGGTGTTACCTATTTAGACCCTACAGGCTCACAGATTGGCAAGAAAGAAAGCATTGCCGATACTGCAAGGGTTCTGGGACGTATGTATGACGGTGTTGAATACCGTGGCTACGGTCAGGAAATCGTTGAGGAGCTCTCGAAGCATGCAGGTGTGCCTGTGTGGAACGGACTTACCAATGAATTCCACCCCACGCAGATTTTAGCTGATTTCCTTACAATTAAGGAGCATTTCGGACATCTTGAAGGCATTAACTTTGTTTATATGGGCGATGCCCGTTACAATATGGGTAATTCCTTAATGGTGGGCTGTGCTAAAATGGGTCTTAATTTCACCGCCTGCGCACCTAAGAAATATTTCCCCGACAGCGAGCTTATAGCCCGGTGTGAGGAAATTGCAAAGGAGACGGGCGCTACACTTAGATTTTGCGAGGACCCTATGGAGGCTACAAAGGGCGCCGATGTAATTTATACCGATGTTTGGGTATCAATGGGCGAGCCTGCCGAGGTTTGGGAGGAAAGAATTAAGGAGCTTTACCCCTATCAGGTTAACAGCAAGCTGATGAAAAACGCAGGGGAAGAGGCGGTATTTATGCATTGTCTACCTGCTTTCCATGACCTTAATACAGGTGTCGGTAAAGAAATAGCCGAAAAATTCGGTATAACCGAAATGGAGGTTACCGACGAGGTATTTGAAAGTAAGCAGTCCATTGTATTCGACGAAGCCGAAAACCGTATGCACACAATAAAAGCCGTTATGGCGGCAACGCTGTGATTGCGAAAAGTGAATAATTAAGGTGTGCCGCTTAGCAACACATAGCAACAAAATCCCGTATCACATTTGTGATACGGGATTACAGCATGATAAATTCAAACTGCAAAGAATACAATTTATTTTAAAATCATATTTTATATTACCATAGTACCTCGGAGTGATAAATGTGATTTTAAAAAGAAAAGTAATAACCGTAACGGCATTGCTTTTGGTAGTTTGTGTGACAGCGCTTATAGGAAATGTAAGCGAAAATTCTTATTTCGTCTCTGTTAAGCCTGACGAAAGACCTCAAATAATCCTCGATGCAGGCCACGGCGGGTTTGACGGGGGAGCCGTAGCGGCTGACGGTACGGTGGAAAAGGACATAAACCTTAAAATCACCCTTACATTGGCAAAGCTTTTAAAAACGGCAGGGTTCAATGTTATCTTAACGAGGGAGACCGACGTTTCCACCGATGATGTGGAGACTGACAAAATAGCCACCCGTAAAAAAAGCGACCTCAAAAACCGACTGGAGCTTATGAACGATTATCCGGATGCGGTTTTTGTAAGCATACATCTTAATAAATTTACTACCTCGTCGGCTAACGGCTCTCAGGTTTTTTATTGCGGAAAAACCGAGGGGTCGAGTGAATTGGGCGATAAAATACAGTCCTCTATAATAGAGCTTTTGCAGCCCTATAATACCCGAGTTAACAAGCAGGCAACCTCATCTACCTATCTTTTATACAATGCCACCATTCCTGCGGTGCTTGTGGAATGTGGCTTTTTGAGCAATAAAAAGGAGCTTGAACTGCTTAAAAACGAGGAATACCAAAAGCAAATGGCATTCTGCATTTATTGCGGAATAACCGAATATTTTACCGAAATTAAGGAGATTTAAAAATGCCGGCAAAGCCAAGATCAGTATATGTTTGCAGTGAGTGCGGATATGAAACGGCGAAATGGGTCGGAAAGTGCCCTAACTGCAATATGTGGAATACCATGACCGAGGAGGTTTCAGTATCTGTAAAATCCCCGTCGGTTTCATCTACTAAGCTTAATAAAGCTACAGCTATGCCCTTATCCCAAATAGATTTTGCAGGGGAGACCCGATATGTTACGGGTATTTCCGAGCTTGATAGGGTTTTGGGGGGAGGAATAGTCAAAGGCTCGGTGGTACTGCTCAGCGGTGACCCCGGAATTGGCAAATCTACTATTCTTTTGCAGGTCTGCAATGCTTTGCAGGAGAATTTTAAAATCCTTTATGTATCGGGTGAGGAGTCGGCTTTGCAGATAAAAATGCGTGCGGGCAGAATGGGAATTGAAAGTGATAATGTATCCATCATGACCGAAACAGATGTAACAGCTGTTTGCGAATATATAAAATCGGTAAAACCTCACCTTGTTATGATAGACTCTATTCAAACTATGCAAATACCCGAGCTTTCCTCGTCACCTGCAAGTATTGTTCAGGTAAGAGAGTCTACCAATATGCTTCTGCATACGGGAAAAAGCCTTGGAATACCTGTGTTTATCGTAGGTCACGTAAATAAAGGCGGCGATATTGCAGGACCTAAGGTAATGGAGCATATAGTCGATACAGTGCTTTATTTTGAGGGTGAAAGAAATCAGTCCTACCGTATTTTAAGGGGCATTAAAAACCGTTTCGGCTCTACTAACGAAATCGGTGTTTTTGAAATGACCGATGTGGGACTGCGTGAGGTGGAAAACCCGTCGGCAATGCTGCTTTCGGGCAGAATGAGCGATGTTTCGGGGGGCTGCATTACCTGCGTTATGGAGGGGACAAGACCTATTTTAGCCGAGGTTCAGGGTCTTGTTACTATGAGCGGCTTCGGAAATGCCCGAAGGACGGCGACGGGCTTCGACTATAACCGACTTAATCTCTTGTTGGCGGTACTGGAAAAAAGATTAGGGCTTAATTTTTCCAATCTTGACGCTTATGTAAATATCGTAGGAGGTATGCGGCTTGACGAGCCTGCTGCCGATTTAGCTGTGGCAATGGCGCTGGTTTCGGGACTTAGAGATATACCCATTGACGAAAAAATTATAGCTTTTGGGGAAGTGGGACTTTCGGGTGAGCTCCGTTCCGTTCCGCGAGCGCAGGCGAGAATAAACGAGGCGGCAAGACTTGGCTTTACAAAGTGCATTCTGCCAAAAGCCTCAATTAAGCAGATAACCTCCTGCCCCGCATCACTTGAGCTTATCGGTGTCAGAAGTCTGGGACAGGCTATCTCGGTTATCCGCTGACAGCGGCATAAAGTAGGGACAGCTTGAATTTACTGAATTTACGGTACTGCATTTTTCAAGACTGCAATATCCGTCATTCTGAAATTTGCATTTTTCGGCACATTGAATTACCGCCATGTTCTCACCTCGGTAAGATTATTATCTTTCCTTTGTTGGGGTTTATGTAAAGAAAATTACAATTATTCATATTTTCTTAATATTGTTATTATATTATTGTATTTAAATAGTAAAACGGAAGGCAGGGTAAACCATGCAACATAAAATACTTATAGTAGACGATGACGAAAACATATGCGAGCTGTTAAGACTTTATCTTGAAAAGGACGGTTTTGAAACCGTTGTAGCTAATGACGGTCAAAAGGCGGTGGAGTTTGCTACTAAATACTCTCCCGACCTTATACTTCTTGATATTATGCTTCCCGTGCTTGACGGTTGGCAGGTATGCCGAGAAATACGCAAAACCAGCGATACACCTATTATAATGCTCACTGCTAAAGGCGAAACCTTTGATAAAATTTTAGGATTGGAGCTGGGTGCGGACGATTATGTGTCCAAGCCCTTTGACACTAAGGAGGTTATCGCCCGTATTAAAGCGGTGCTTCGCCGCAGTAATGATAACGACAAGCAAAATCAGGTTAAAGAGGTGCGCTACGATAAGCTGCGTATAAACCTGACTAACTATGAGCTTGTGGTAAACGGCACGGCTATAGATACTCCGCCGAAGGAATTGGAGCTTATATACCACTTGGCAAGCAATCCTAACCGTGTTTATACCCGTGACCAGCTGCTTGACGAGGTATGGGGCTTCGATTATTACGGAGACTCAAGAACTGTAGATGTTCACGTAAAAAGACTGCGTGAAAAGCTGGAAAATGTATCCGAGGAATGGTCCTTAAAGACCGTATGGGGCGTAGGCTATAAGTTTGAGGTAAAGTAGCTTATGAAGCTTAAGCTTTTTAAAAAATACTTTTTTACCACCTCCCTTATAATTGTTTTCAGCTTAGGCATTATGATGATGATACTGTCCTTCGTGCTGAATAATTATATTGCCAAGACTAAGCACGAAACCCTTGTTAAGTGCTGTGACGAGATTACCGATTATGTGAGCGGTGTATTTAACAGCGAGGCTGATATTGATATAGACGGTCTTTCGGGGTTAGTAGGCAGTCTTTCGGACGTTGCCGATACCGATGTTTTTGTAACCGATGAAAACGGTAAGGTGATAGTTTGCGGCTGTGCCCAATGGCAGGAGCAGGGTAGCTGTATTCACAGCAGTTCGGTAATTTCCTTTGCCGAATTCAGCGGTACAAATACCGAAAACGGTGTGGGACTTAGCACATTAGGTATTTACCGAAACGCCCATTATGTAGCGGCAAAACCTCTTTATGATGATGAAAATGTAATGTGCGGTGCGGTTTACAGTACGGCATCGGTTTCTACTGTCAGCAATTTGTTGTCAACGGTGGTAAAGCTTTATATTGCCTCTGCCGTTTTGCCCATACTTTTAATGTTTGTCTCGATATACACCATGACCTACCGTATTACAAAGCCGCTTAAGTCTATGTCCGAAGCCTCCAAGGCTATGGCAAGGGGCGACTTTTCAAGACGTATTCCTGTAATGAGTGATGATGAGATAGGCGAGCTTTCCATGTCCTTTAATATGATGACCAATAATTTGGCACAGCTTGAGGGTATGCGCCGAAGCTTTGTTGCAAATGTTTCTCATGAGCTTAAAACACCCATGACCACTATCGGTGGATTTATAGATGGTATATTGGACGGTACTATAGAGCAGGAAAAACAGCAATATTATTTAAATATCGTGTCAGATGAGGTAAAAAGACTATCCCGTCTGGTGCAGTCAATGCTTAGTATGGCAAGACTGGAATCGGGTGAATTTGTATTGAAGCCTGAGCTATTCGATTTGCGGGAGCTCTTATATACCATAGTTATAAGTCAGGAGCAACGTATAGAAAAGTTAGGACTTAATATAGAGGGTCTGGAGGAACTGCAAAATATTTCTGTTAATGCGGATAAGGACCTTATTCATCAGGTTATTTACAATCTTGTGGATAACGCTATTAAGTTTAACTGTGAAAATGGAAAAATCAGCTTTAGCCTTAAAACCGAGGGTAAAAAAGCGGTTTTCACAATAACCAATACGGGCAAGGGTATACCCGAAAAGGAGATGCCCTTTGTGTTTGAAAGATTTTATAAGGTGGATAAATCCCGTTCCGCCAGCAAAAACAGTACGGGATTGGGACTTTATATAGTTAAAACCATAGTCACCGCCCACGGGGGTACAATAACGGTTGCAGGCAGAGAAAACAGCTTTACAAGCTTTACTGTAGTGCTTCCGGCAGAATAGGAGTAAATATAAATGGACGAATTTTTGAACGGAACGGAAAATACGGAAAATTCCGATGAAAACACCGAAAATAAAGAGTATATAGGTGAGGTGCAGTCAGAGGGGGCTCAGCCTCAAGGTGAAGACAGTCAGCCTGATTTCACTCAGCCTTTCAATGAACCGCAAGTAAATAATTCTGAATTTTCTCCGGTTTACAATCCTGTACAGTTTTCACCCGTAACACCAATAGATAATTACAAGCCTATGAGCCGTGGACTTAAAATTTTCGCCCTTATAATGGCGGCGGTAATTGTTCTTACGGGCACCTGCTTTGCAGGCTATTATATAGGCAGAAACAGCGTTAAAATAGGCTTCGGCTCGAATGTGTCGGTAGACCTTGCCTCAAAGCCTGCTGATACTGACGAAATGACTACCGCTCAGGTTTATGCTAAGGTGAATAAATCCATAGTCGGTATAAGAATTTATAATACAAGCGGTCAGGGCGGTCAGGCAAGCGGAATTATTTTTTCTGAGGACGGATATATCGTCACCAACGACCATATTTATTCCGAAATACCTGCCGCAAAATTCCGTATTTACACCTATGACGGTACCGAGTACGATGCCGAGTTTGTAGCAGGCGATCAGGTAAGCGATTTAGCCGTGCTTAAAATCAATGCTACCGGCTTTACCCCTGCCGAGTTCGGCAATTCCGATGAGCTTATCTACGGTGAAAGCGTTGTAGCTGTAGGCAGACCTTCTGATGCTACCGACGCTTCCAGCATTACAAGGGGTGTGATTTCGGCTACCAACCGCCGTATACAGACTACGTCAAGCTATTCTGCAAGACTTATCCAGACCGACAGCGCTATAAATCCGGGCTCCTCCGGCGGTGCGCTTGTAAATATGTACGGTCAGGTAATAGGTGTTACCTCCTCAAAGCTTGCCAGCGTTGAATATGATGCCGTAGGCTATGCTATTCCCACCACAACCATGAAACGTATTGTAAACGAGCTTATTTCCGATGGAAAGGTGGTAAGCCGTGCAAAGTTAGGCGTTACCTATACCGCTGTAGATTCAATTACCGCCGAAATAAACGGCTATGAAGCTACGGGTCTTTTGTTAGCCTCTGTTGCGGAGGACAGCGACCTTTACGGTAAGGCACAGGAGGGTGATTTCATTACCCATATAAACGGAATTGAGGTAACAAAAGACGATATAGTTCTTGATATAATCGAACAAAGCCGTGCAGGGGATAAAATTACCGTTACCATATTCACCTCGGATGGTAAAACCAAAACCGTCGAGGCGGTTTTAAAGGCAAATGAAAGCTCGTCAAGCTATACATTATCGTCAGGCTCAAGTGGCTCTTCGGAAAGCTCGGGCTCTAATGACGGAACCTTCGATTTCCCGTTCGGTGAATAAATTAACTCAAATACATCCGTGCCTTCGGTGCGGATGTATTTTTTTGGAAACCTAAAAATATTCAAAAATATACTGCATAATGCTTGAAATTATGCATATTTTAGTGTATACTTTTAACTGGTCTATTATAGGTCTTAGACCTGCTTTGATATAATTTTCTATATTTACGAAAGAGGTGCCGTAATGACACGCAAAAGGGCGAGAGAAGAGGCTTTTATCTTAATTTTTGAAAAGGTTTTCGGTGACGGAAGTGTCGAGGAAATTCTGGAGCTTGCCGCCGAGGTGCGGGATTTAGATCCGGATGAGTATATAAATGCCGTTTTTCGTGGGGTTTATGATAATCTCAGCGAAATCGACAGTCTTATTTCCGAAAATGCCGTTGGTTGGAGGATAGAGCGAATTTCCAAAACAGCGCTTTCCGTTTTAAGACTTGCTATTTTTGAAATAAAGTTTATGGAGGATATCCCAAATTCGGTTTCCATAAACGAGGCGGTAGAGCTTTGCAAAAAGTATGCCACAAGTGAGGATGCTTCCTTTGTAAACGGTATACTTTCTACAATAGTTAAAAAGCTTTAATATGTTGAAATCTGCTTTAACGGTAAGACAGTTAAACCTTTATGTCCGTTCCCTTATTGAGGGAGATGCGAGACTAAGTAATGTTTTAGTGTCGGGCGAGCTGTCTAACTTTAAAAACCATTACGCCAGCGGACATTTGTATTTTACCCTTAAAGACAGGGAGGCGTCTATCCGCTGTGTTATGTTCCGCTCCTTTGCAGAACGTATTAAATTTAAACCGCTTGACGGGCTTAAGGTAGTGCTCCGTGGCAGGGTGTCTATATACGAAAAGGACGGTCAGTATCAGTTTTACGCCGAGGAAATGATGCCTGAGGGCGTAGGCGATATAGCCCTCGGCTTCGAGCAGGTAAAAGCAAAGCTTGAGGCCGAAGGACTTTTCGACCAATCCACCAAACGTCCATTACCTAAATTCCCTAAAAGAATAGCGGTTGTAACCTCCGACACGGGAGCGGCTGTAAAGGATATTATGAATATTTTATCCCGACGGTGGAGCTTGGCAGAAATAGTGCTTTGCTCCGTAGCGGTTCAAGGGGAGCAGGCTGTACCCGAAATGCTTTCGGCACTTGACAGACTTTATTCCCTTTCGGGAATTGATGTAATAATTATAGGCAGAGGCGGCGGTTCGGCAGAGGATTTATGGGCTTTTAACAGCGAACAGTTAGCAAGAAAAATTTACGAATCTCCCGTACCCGTAATTTCAGCAGTGGGTCACGAAACCGACTTTACTATCTGCGACTTTGTAGCAGATTTGAGGGCACCCACACCCTCTGCGGCGGCGGAGCTGGCAGTTCCCAATATAAATGAAATTTCCTCTAAGCTTAATAGGTACGAAAATTCCCTTAAAAGCTTCCTTGAAAATAAATATCAGTTTTCTTTTGCTCGGCTTGAAGCTCTGCTTAATGCCTTTTGCATGAAAAATCCCACTGATTTTATAGTTGGCAGAAGTTACGAAAGACTTGACAGACTTACCGATAAGTTATCACAAGCTGCTAACCGTACCCTTGATTCTGCCGACCGTAGCTTTGTATCCCTTACTGCAAGGCTTGATGCTTTAAGTCCGTTAAAGGTGCTGTCCCGTGGGTATGCGGCAGTGTCGAAGGATAATGGAACGGTGAGCTCGGTAACACAGGCACAAAAAGGCGATATCCTTGATGTAAGCCTTACCGACGGTACGCTAATATGCGTAGTAAAGGATAAAAAGGAGTGCTCCTATGGATAATAAAATAGATTTTGAAAAGTCTTTAGAGGCTTTGGAAAAGATAGTAGCAAGGCTTGAAAGCGGTGAATGCTCACTTGACGAGTCGATAAAGCTTTTTGAACAGGGTGTAAAGTATACTAACGATTGCCGTACCGCCCTTAAAAGCGCTAAGGAACGCATAGTCAGCCTTACCGACCTTGAAAAGGAGGAAAACCGTGATTAAAGGTATTCTCGAAAACTACAGAAAGCTTGTTGACAACAGAATAAATGAGCTTTTCCCCGAAAGCGATGTAAAGTATAACGAGGTCATAAAGGCGGTAAGATACAGTTTGTTATCGGGCGGAAAACGTATCCGCCCTGCTATAATGATGGAATTTTCCAAGCTTTGCGGCGGAAAGCCCGAGGATGCGCTGGATTTTGCGGTAGCTCTTGAAATGATTCATACATATTCTCTTATTCATGACGATTTACCCTGCATGGATAATGACGATATGCGTAGGGGAAAACCTTCCTGTCATAAGGCTTTCGGAGAGGATATTGCGCTACTTGCAGGAGATACTTTATTAACAGAGGCATTTTTTGTAGCATCTAATGCAGCTGTTCCTCAAGACCGTGCTTTAAAGGCGGTAGCCTTTCTTAGCTCCAATGCAGGACTTCACGGTATGATAGGCGGTCAGGTTTTAGATCTTTCCTTTGAAAAATCCGCACCTGATGCGGCGGCGCTTCAGGATATGTACATGCGAAAGACAGGTGCTTTGCTTATAGCGGCGGCATCTATCGGCTGTATAGCGGCAGGCAAGGGTAACGAGGAAAATTTGCGTAGTGCCGCAAAATACGGTTACCATTTAGGGCTTGCTTTTCAGGTTATTGACGATATACTGGACGTTACTGCCGACGAAAAGCTTTTAGGTAAGCCCGTAGGCAGTGACGATAAGAACAACAAGACCACCTTTGTCACCCTTTACGGTATAGACAAGGCATATGCAATTGCCGCCCAGCTTACAAATATGGCTTTGGACGCATTGGATGAATTTGACGGTGATACAACCGTTCTTTATGAGATTACCAATTACCTATTAGATAGAAATAACTAAAGGATGTAAAATTTTGGATTATCGGATTTTAAGTAAAATAAAATCTCCCCAAGATATTAAGGGATTGAGTCAAAAACAAGTAGAAATACTTTGCGGTGAAATCAGGGACTGTATAATAAATACAGTATCTAAAAACGGCGGACATCTAGCCTCAAACTTGGGGTCGGTGGAGCTTACTGTAGCTTTGCACCGAGCCTTTAATTCTCCCGAGGACGAAATAATTTTCGATGTCGGTCATCAGTGCTATACCCATAAGCTGCTTACGGGTCGGTTTGATAAGTTTTCCTCTATAAGACAAAAGGACGGTATTTCGGGCTACATGAAGCCAAGTGAGAGTGAGCACGACCCCTTTATTACGGGTCACAGCAGTAACTCTATTTCTGCCGCCTACGGTATTTTCAAGGCAAAACGTCTTAAAGGAGAGAGCGGCACCGCAGTTGCAGTTATAGGTGACGGCGCTATGACAGGCGGTATGGCTTATGAGGCTTTGAATAACGCAGGCAACGAAAAGGGTAATTTTATAGTTGTGCTTAACGATAATAAAATGTCCATTTCCCAAAATGTAGGCGCTATGGCAAGGGCACTTACAAAGATGCGCAACAAGAAAAAATACCATAACTTCAAATTTGCTTTCCGCAGACTATTACTGAAAATCCCTGCTGTGGGCAAGCCTTTATATAGAGCGTTTGATGCCATAAAGGATGCGGTAAAGGCTATTGTATATAAAAAGAATATTTTTTCAAGCCTCGGCTTTAACTATTTAGGCCCTGTGGACGGGCATGACGTAGCGGCAATGGAGTCACTTTTCAAAATTGCCGAAAGCTATAATAAGCCGTCACTTATACACGTTATAACCACAAAAGGTAAGGGCTACAGCTATGCTGAATTAAGCCCTAAGAATTATCACGGTGTATCTCCCTTTGATATTGAGGAGGGGGCTAATGTATCGGATAAGCTTAATTTTTCCGCAGTTGCAGGCAACACCCTTTGTGAATTGGCGGAAAAGGATGATAAAATCTGTGCCGTTACTGCGGCTATGACCGAGGGTACAGGCTTAAGCAAATTCGCAGAAAAATACCCCGAAAGATTTTTTGATGTGGGTATTGCCGAACAGCATGCCGTAACCTTTTCGGCGGCTCTTGCAAAGGAGGGACTTAAACCCTTTTTTGCAGTCTATTCCTCATTTTTACAGCGTGGCTTTGACCAGATTATCCATGATGCGGCTATAGGTAATTTTCCGCTTAGACTTCTTATTGACCGTGCTGGAATAGTGGGTGAGGACGGGGAGACCCATCAGGGACTATTTGATGTTTCTTATCTTTCCTCAATCCCCAATATCAGCATTTATTCCCCATCTCAGTATGACGAGCTTTGCTACCGCATAAAATATGTAGCAGAGTGTGACGGTATTTCGGCGGTAAGGTATCCAAGAGGTTGCGAAAAACCGTCAGATTTTACCGATTTTAAAAAGGATTATTCGGTAATAGAGGGCGGAAAAAGGGCAATAGTTACCTATGGCAGACTATTTTCCGAGGCAATGACCGCTAAAGAGACTATAGGCGATATAAGCATTGTAAAGCTTAATAAAATTTATCCTTTAAGTGACGATTTAATAAAAACCGTGGCAGATTTTGATGAAATATATTTCTTTGAGGAAACCGAAAAAAGCGGCGGTATAGGTGAGCATATCGGGGGCAGGCTTTTGGAAAACGGATACAAAGGTAAATTTACGGTTCATGCCGTAAATGACCGTTTTGTTTCTGCGGCGGAGACTACCGAGTCTCTTGCCGAATGTGGACTTGACAGTAATTCAATGATAAATATTTTAAGGAAGTAGAAAATGGCAGAAAAGCTAAGACTTGATGTTGCTCTGGTAGAGCGGGGCTTTGCCGAAAGCCGTGAAAAGGCAAAGGCACTTATAATGGCAGGCATAGTTTTTGTAAACAATCAAAAATCCGATAAGGCAGGTAATACCGTAAAGCCGGCGGATATTATAGAAGTAAGAGGAGAAACCCTTAAATATGTAAGCCGTGGTGGACTGAAACTCGAAAAGGCGGTAGGCTCCTTTAAGCTTGATTTAAACGGCTTTATCTGTGCCGATATAGGTGCATCAACAGGCGGCTTTACCGACTGTATGCTGCAAAACGGTGCAAAAAAGGTATATTCTATAGATGTGGGCTACGGTCAGCTTGCTTGGAAATTGAGGACAGATGAAAGGGTAGTAAACCTTGAACGCACCAATTTCCGCTATGTAACACGTGAGCAGGTGCCTGATGAGTTGGATTTTGCATCGGTCGATGTTTCCTTTATTTCTCTTTCCCATATTCTCCCCGTTATGCGCACCCTTTTAAAGGACGGCGGCAGAGCAGTCTGCCTTATAAAGCCGCAGTTTGAGGCGGGAAAAGAAAATGTAGGCAAAAAAGGTGTTGTAAGGGAAAGTAAAGTGCATATAGCTGTAATAGAGAAGATAATAAAGCTTGTTGTTGACTGTGAGTTTTCCCTTTTAGGGCTGGATTTTTCACCTGTTAAAGGACCCGAGGGCAATATAGAATACCTTTGCTATATAGAAAAAAGCGAAAACCCCGAAATTTTAACCGATACCACCGCCGAAACGGTAGTAGAGGCTTCATATAATGCATTAAACATTTGAGAAAGGACGGTATTATGGTAGTTGCGGTAATTCCTAATCTTGATAAACGTGGCGCCGCCGACGTTGTGGGGAAATTAGGTGTAATACTCAAAAAAGAAAATATCAAGGCATATCTGCCTGATAATATTTGCGGAACCGATTTTCTCCACGCACCTGAGGATGAGCTATATACTTTAGCCGACGTTATAATAACCATAGGCGGTGATGGTACCATAATCCGTTACGCTAAAAGAGCGGCTCTTGATAACAAGCCCGTGCTCGGCATAAACGCAGGCAGAATGGGCTACCTTGCAAACATTGAGCAAAACGAATTAAGCCTTATTTCAAAGCTTAAAACAAAGGAATACTTTGTGGAAAGACGAATGATGCTGTCGATTTCTGTAATTGAAAACGGCAAGGTTATAAACGAATTCAATGCCCTTAACGATGCGGTAATAACCAGCGGCTTTATTTCACGAATTATTGATGTTTCGGTAGGTGTAGGAGGAGACTATATAAGCTACCGTGCCGACGGACTTATAATCTCTACCCCCACAGGCTCTACGGCATATTCCATGTCAGCAGGGGGTCCCATTATTGACCCTCTGACACAAAGCATATGCATAACACCTATTTGTTCACATTCATTATCCGCAAAGCCTATACTTTTGGGTGCCAATAATCTTTTAAGAGTAAAGGCATTTTCCAAAAAACGCACCGATATCTATTTAACCGTGGACGGCAGAAAGGTTGCTCCCTTAAAGCCTTATACCGAGGTTCAGATAAAGCGTTCGCCTAAATTTGCTCAGATGATACGTCTTAACGACCGTTCGTTCTATAAAACACTTTCTTACAAATTCAAGGATGCAAGGAGCATGTAAATTGAAGTCTAAGAGACAGGAAAAAATTTTAGAGCTTATAAAGCAAAAGGTTTGCTTAACCCAAGAGGATTTACAAAACGGACTTATGGAATTGGGGTTTAACGTTACACAGTCCACAGTCTCCCGTGATATCAGGGAATTAAAGCTTGTAAAGGGCAGGGACGATAAGGGTAACTACCGCTATCTTGTGAATGAGGTTGTTGCTGCCGACAGCGGAAATCACTACAAACAGCTTTTCACCCGTTCGGTTAAAAGTATAGCTTATTCACTTAATAATGTAGTTATTAAGTGTGATTCCGGTATGGCTTCAAGCGTATGCGTGGCGGTGGATGAAATGTTCGGGGATATGATGTTAGGCTCACTTGCGGGAGACGACACAATAATTATCGTTACAGCAACCGCGCAGGACTCGGTTATTTTGAATGAAAGACTGAATAAACTTATTTAACGGCGGTAGGAATATGCTTAAATATTTACACATTGAAAACATAGCCGTAATAGAAAGCTCGGATATCGAATTCTCCGAGGGCTTTAATGTACTTACGGGTGAAACGGGCGCAGGTAAATCAATTGTAATTGACGCTATAAATGCGGTTTTAGGCGAGCGCACCTCTAAAGACCTTATAAGGGCAGGGTGTGACTCGGCAAGTGTTTCCGCCCTTTTCGGTCAGCTTGATGATGATACCGTAAAAGCCTTGACAGAGTACGATTTGTCTCCCGATGAGGACGGTAATCTCCTGATTACGAGAAAATTAAGTCTTAACGGCAAGGGTATTATAAAAATAAACGGAAAGCCCTTTACAGCCTCTGTTCTCAAAGCCATTGCAGGGGGACTTATAAATATTCACGGTCAGCATGATAATCAGGCTCTCTTAAATCCTGATACACACAGCGGATATATTGACTCTTTAGCCGAAAACCAAAAAGAAAAAGCCGAATACTATAAGGAATTTAAGAATGTAAACAAAATCCGCAAGGAACTTGAAGCTCTCGAGTGCGATGAGGACGAAAAGCAGAGAAAAACCGAGCTTTTAAAGTATCAGATAAAGGAATTAACCGAGGCGGATATAAAGATAGGGGAAATAGCCGAGCTTAAAGAAAAGCTCACTATTGCTGAAAATTACGAAAAGACGGTTAAGGCGCTTTCTAATGCTAACAACTGCTTTTACGGCGGTGACGATACCGACGGTGCAGTAGAAATGCTTAAAAATGCCGAAAAGCAGTTAAGCACCTTAAACGGCGAAATTGAAAAAAGCAATACAAAGCTTAGAGATGCAATATCCGTTTTAGAGGATGTTGCCGCCGAGACGGCAAGAACACTCGAGCATTACGAATTTTCCGACTTTAATCCCGACGAAATTAACCAAAGACTTGACCTATTGTACCGACTTATGTTAAAATACGGCAATAGCGAGGAGCAAATGCTGGAATATCTCGCTGATGCCGAGAGTCAGCTTGATAACATTACCTTTTCGGATAAAAGGGCGGCAGAATTATCGGACGAGCTTGAAAACTCAAAACAGCGCCTTGTAAAATTGGGAGCGGCTCTTACAGCTACACGCAAAAAAGCCGCCGAAAAATTCGAGAAAAGTGTTACCGAAATTTTATGCTATCTTAATATGCCCTCTGTCACCTTTAAGGTTGATATCAAGAGCGGCAGATACACTAAAAACGGCTGTGATACAATGGAGTTTATGATTTCGGCTAACAAGGGCGAAACCGTAAAGCCGCTTCACAAAATAGCCTCGGGCGGTGAGCTTTCACGCACAATGTTAGCTATAAAGAGCGTACTGCTTGATAAAGACCCCGTAGGCACTATGATTTTTGATGAAATAGACACAGGTATCAGCGGTTATGCCGCAGATAAAGTAGGTATTCAGCTATGCCGTGTAGCTAAGGGCAGACAGGTAATATGCGTTACCCATTTAGCCCAAATAGCAGCCCGTGCTAAAGCTCATCTGCTTATAGAAAAAAGCACGCAAAATGCAAGAACCTTTACAAAGGTTTATCCCCTTTCGGGGGACGAGCGAATACACGAAATTGCCCGAATTATGTCGGGTAGCGAAATAACAGAAAATTTATATAATTCCGCAAAGGAACTAATAGACAGGAGTCAGAAAAATGACAATTTATGATGAATTAGTAGCAAGAGGACTTATTGCACAGGTTACCGATGAGGATGAGATACGTGACCTTATTAACAATGGCAAGGCAACCTTTTACATAGGCTTTGACCCTACTGCGGACAGCCTGCACGTAGGTCACTTTATGGCGCTTTGCCTTATGAAGCGCCTTCAAATGGCAGGAAATAAGCCTATCGCCCTTATAGGCGGAGGTACTGCCCATATAGGCGACCCCTCAGGCAGAACCGATATGCGCTCTATGATGACGGCAGAGCAAATTCAGCACAACTGCGACTGCTTTAAAAAGCAGATGAGCCGTTTTATAGAATTCGGTGAGGGCAAGGCTCAAATGGTAAACAATGCTGATTGGCTTTTAAACCTTAATTACGTAGATGTTTTGCGTGATGTGGGAGCCTGCTTCTCGGTAAATAATATGCTCCGTGCCGAGTGTTACAAACAGAGAATGGAAAAGGGACTCTCCTTCCTTGAATTTAACTACATGATAATGCAGAGCTATGACTTTTATCATCTCTACAAGGAGTACGGCTGTAATATGCAGTTCGGCGGTGACGACCAGTGGAGCAATATGTTAGGCGGTACCGAGCTTATCCGTAAGAAGTTAGGCAAGGACGCTTATGCCATGACCATAACCCTGCTCCTTAATTCCGAGGGCAAGAAAATGGGCAAAACCGTAGGCGGAGCCGTTTGGCTTGACCCCGAAAAGACCAGCCCTTATGAGTTTTACCAGTACTGGCGTAATGTAGGTGATAAGGACGTTCTTAAATGTATCCGTATGCTTACCTTCTTACCCTTAGAGGAAATTGACAAGATGGATTCTTGGGAGGGCAGTCAGCTTAACACTGCTAAGGAAATTTTAGCCTTTGAGCTTACAAAGCTTGTTCACGGTGAGGAGGAAGCCGAGAAGGCTCAGGCTACTGCACGTGCAGTATTCTCGGGCGCAGGCTCTCACGAAAACATGCCTACTACCTGTCTTACCTCAGATGACTTTGCAGACGGTAAAATAGGAATTTTAAGTATGATGGTAAAGGCAGGACTTGTAGCCTCCAACGGTGAGGGCAGACGTCTTGTAACTCAGGGTGGTGTCAGTGTCAACGACCAAAAGGTTACCGACCCTGCTACCATGTACACCTCTGACGATTTTGCAAGTGATTTTGTTCTTAAAAAGGGCAAAAAGGTATTCCACAAATTTACTGTAAATTGATATTTAATACTCCCTCTTTTAAGGAGGGAGTAAATTTTTAAAGTTTGTTGAAATTTTTTTATAATTTTGAGGTAATATATAGTAGTAAACGTTTTGCCGAGGGTGATGTTTTGATATTTTTAATTATTCTTTTAGTCGCACTGGTTTTATTTACGGCTGTGGTTCTGTACTTTTTTTCTATTGCCTTTGTAAAGCACAATATGGGGAATGTGGATGATGTTGAAGCTGAGATAAACAAGCCGCTTTGGAAGTATAAGGATGAAATAAAAGCCGGTTTGGATTATATCAATTCAAGACCCTTCGAGTGGGTAGAGACCGTAAGCTTTGACGGTCTTAAATTAGCCGCAAGGTATTTTGATAATAAATCGGAAAAAACGGTTATTCTTTTTCACGGCTACCGTTCCTCTGCGGCAAGAGATTTTTCCTGTGCTGTGGAGATGTATACAAAGTTCGGCTTTAATATCCTGCTTTGCGACCAGCGAAGCCACGGCAGAAGTGAAGGTCGGCTCATTACCTTCGGTGTTAAGGAAAGCCGTGATGTTTTAAGCTGGATAGAATTTGCCGAAAACAAATACGAGCCTGAAAAGATAATTTTAGGCGGAATGTCGATGGGTGCTACTACGGTATTGCTTGCCTGCGGTTATCCTCTGCCTGATACCGTTAGGGGTGTTGTAGCTGACTGCGGATTCACCTCTCCCGTGGATATAATAAAAAAGGTGGCTAAACAGAGCTTTAAAATAAATGCATCCTTTTTTATCCCCTTTCTTAATCTTTGCTGTAAGCTTTTTGGTAAATTTTCCATAACTGAGACTAATACCGTAGACTCCCTAAAAAAATCCAAAATTCCGGTTTTGCTTATCCATGGCGCAAATGACGGCTTTGTACCCTGTGAAATGTCCCAAAAGGCATATGAAAGCACAGGTGAAAATGGTCATTTGGTGTTAATAGACGGCGCTAACCACGGAATGAGCTACCTTACCGACAAAACCAAGGTTGAAACCGAAATCAAGATTTTTTTTAAAAAATGTGTATAATTTAAATGCTTGTTGACTTTTTCACCTTTTGATTATAAAATATAAAAGAAGGGAAGTGGTATTATGGTTAGACTTAAAAGAATTGCTGTGGGGCTTTTAGTTCTGCTGCTTTTAACCTCCTTTGCCGCTTGCAGTCCTATCGACCACAATTACGGTGTTTCCTCCGAAGTTGCTGCCGACGAGGAGCAATCGGCTAAAACCACCGCCGAATCCGAGGAGCCTGCTATAATGTCCTCTGACAGGGTAATGTCCAATTATTTCGATATCAGCCTTTTTGACGAGGAAAACTATGCCGAAATATATCTTGGTAAAAAGTTTGAGATAAACGCCGAATATGCAGGGGATACCTTTAAGGTTCCATCTAAGATATCGGATGTTGAGGAAATCGGCTGGACATTGGCTGACGGTAATATATATGACGAAAATTCTCTTGTTTTCTCTTACGAAACGGTTGATGCCGTACTACAGAACGAAAACGGTCTTAAAATGGCGGTCCAGTTCTATAATTCCTCCCGTTCCTCTGTAAAGCTTTCGGAATGTTATATAGTTAAATTCCGTATAGAAAATGATTTTTACCAAAATCCCCAAAGCTATAATGAATTTGATATCAGCGGTATAAATAACCAAATGGCTATAACCGATATTATTTATACGCTGGGCACACCCTCCCATTTTTATGAGGTTTCGGACAGCTGTTATTACCTCGACTACTTTATTACAAAGAAGGACCGCCGTAACGGTATAACGGTTTATATCAATCCGCAGGAGGATTCTGTTACCGCAATAGAATTTTCATATTATAAATAAATTAAATCTGCCGTATCTTGCGGCAGATTTGCTGTATTTAGAAGGTGTTAACATGAAAAAGCAATTATTTTATCCGGCAGATATATTACTGCCTAAGGAAAATTTCGAGAAGTGGTCGGTCATAGCCTGCGACCAGTACACCTCCGAGCCTGAGTACTGGAAAGAAACCGCCGAGGCGGTAGGTGACAGCCCGTCTGCTTTAAAAATAGTTCTGCCCGAAGCCTATCTTTCGGGGGACGATAGCGAGAAAATTGCAAAAATCAATCAAACAATGGGTGAGTATCTCCAAAACGGAGTTTTCGCTTGCTTTAAGAATACCATGATATATACCCGACGAGCCCTTAAAAACGGCAAGGTGCGTCACGGTATAGTAGGGCTTATTGATTTGGAGGATTACAGCTACCAAAAAGGAGCAGACACCCTTATCCGTGCTACTGAGCATACGGTTATCGAGCGTATACCGCCCCGAGTTGCTATAAGACGGGACGCATCCGTAGAAATTCCCCACGTAATGCTCCTTATTGACGATACCGAGCGGACTGTAATAGAGCCTATAAGTGAAAAAGCAGATACACTAAATAAGGTTTATGATTTCGACCTTTTGCAAAATGCAGGACATATTACAGGTTTTGCGTTGGGTGAAAAGGAAATTAAATACGTGCAGTCGGCTTTATCGGCATTGGCAGAAAAAAGCGGTGACGGGCTGTTGTTTGCGGTAGGTGACGGTAATCATTCTCTGGCATCTGCTAAGGAATGCTACAACAGCGGTTGCGGCTCAAGATATGCTATGGTGGAGGTAGTAAACATTCACGACCTTTCCTTAGAGTTCGAGCCTATCTACCGTGTAGTTTTCGGAGCAGATGAAAGCCTTGTTGAGGATTTTGTAAGGTTCTGCGGTGAGGACGGCGGTGAGGGTGCACAGCGTTTTACATGTATCTGCGGAGAAAAAATTAAAGAAATTTCGGTAAAGCCTAACGGTGCACTTCCCGTTGCGACACTTCAAAGCTTTCTCGATAAGTATTTGACTGACAGGGACATGAAAATAGACTATGTTCACGGAATAGAAAACACCAAAAATCTTTGCAAAACCAAAAATGCAGTAGGCTTTTTGTTTGAGGGCATGGGCAAAAGTGAGCTTTTTACAGCTGTTCAAAAGGACGGGTCACTACCGAGAAAGACATTTTCTATGGGCTGTGCCGATGATAAACGCTTTTATCTTGAAGCCAGAAAAATCAAATAATTACATAAAAGATCAGCTACCCGAAAGGATAGCTGATTTTTTGCAGTATTATGAGAAAAATAAAAAAGCTTATTGGTAAATGTTAGGGCTTACCACATTCTGCCGCCGCCCATACCGCCGCCCGTTACCATAAGGGCGGTCTCTGCCTGAATACCGTCGCCGCCTGCCTCAATTTTAATCGTTGTTCCGCTTAGCTTTACGCAGTCCTTACCCTCAATTGCGGCCCCTGCGGTTTTTATCTCCATTATTATACAGTCTTTTGGTACTATAAGCTTTCCGTAAATTCCGTTTTTAAGCTCTAAAAAGCAGGGTGAGAAATT
This sequence comes from Clostridia bacterium, assembly GCA_017481865.1. Classification (GTDB taxonomy): domain Bacteria; phylum Bacillota; class Clostridia; order Oscillospirales; family Acutalibacteraceae; genus UBA737. The sequence goes on from JAFUOL010000089.1 coordinate 30,865, forward strand.
ATCGGGTATACCGTAGCATCTAAGCCTTAATTTTTCCTTGTAAACAGGCTTTTGTACAGATGCCCTTATAATCCTGTAATCATCGGTATCGCAATATATGTTGCATATGTCGCTTTCGCCGTGGCTGTCGGGTACGGTATTAAAGGAAAGTATCTTTAATATTTCGCCGTACTGCTGTAACGTGAGTATATATTTTTTTTCGTATCTTTTGAAAATATATCGGTACATAAAATGCACATCCTTTTATTCTGTTTTTATTCTATTCCTTTTCTTTCAAGAAAAAATGAACATTTTTTTAACAACTGTTACATGATTTTGACTTCCATAAAAAACCGTAGAATTTTGTCGAATTTAGGTTGACATAAACTATGACGGCAAGTATAATTGATATGTATATTTATTATTACGGAAAGGGGATAGCAATGTCACAAACTGTAAAAAGCGCAAGCCTTTTATTGGCTTTCGTATTCTTTATTTTAACTGTGTTTGCGGCACCTGTAACTAATGCCGCAACCATAACTACAGTGTACATAAACGGTACGGATGTGCGTGTAAGGTCTACTCCGTCTACCGAAAACAATAATAATATAATTGAAAAAATCAGTAATACCAGCGCTACTTTGTTGGAAAAAAGCGGTGATTGGCTCAAAATCTCTTACGTTAAGGACGGTGAGACACGTTCCGGTTACGTTTTTTACGACCCATCGTATATTGACCTAAGAACATACAATCCCGACGCTGATTTTGAAACTAAAATCAGCGCTTTCCCCGAAAGCTACCGTAATGCTTTAAGAACGCTGCATGCCCAATATCCAAGTTGGGAATTTATACCTGACGCTGTAAGTACTTCCTTTAGTGATGCTGTTGCAGAACAGATGAAAAATATGCGTAAGCAGGTGCAGCTGTCCTATCATCCCATTTCATGGCGCTCTATGGAACTCGGCGCTTATGACTGGAACAACAGTACTTGGGTCAGCTCTAACGGCGGTTGGACAGGTGCATCAAGAGAGATTATCGCCTATTATATGGACCCCCGTAATTTCCTAAATTCAAAGGAAATTTATATGTTTCTTGATCATAATTATAATTCTTCTACTCATAGCGAAGATTCTGTAAAAGCGATTTTAGACGAAACATTTATGGCGAATAATTATAGTCCGGCAAGCGGTGAACCGGGTGGCGGTTCCTATTCAAGTGTTATAATGCTCGCCGCTGAAAAATCCGGGGTAAATCCGTGTGTAATAGCTTCTAAAATTATTCAGGAGCAGGGTACAAAGGGGACAAGCGGTCTTATATCTGGAACCTACGGCGGTTATACCGGATATTACAATTTCTTTAATATCGGTGCTTACGGTTCAACTAATGCTGATGTTATTAAAAACGGACTTGAAAGGGCTAAGGCTAACGGCTGGAACACACGTTATAAGTCAATTTTAGGGGGATCTGAGTTCCTTAATAGAAATTATATTTCTGTGGGTCAGAACACTTATTATTATCAGGATTTCAACGTTCACGGCGGCGGTACCCACCAGTACGCACAGGCTGTGCATGATGCTTATAACAAAGGAACAAAGTTGGCAGTTGCCTATGCTTCTAAGCCTGAACTAAAGTTGAGCTTTCATATCCCCGTTTTTGCCGATATGCCCGATAGCGCATCCGCAAAGCCGATTTGGGATGATAGTAAAAACAACTATTATTTCTCGGAAATTTCTGTAAGCGGTCTTACCCCCTCCTTTTCCATGTACACCTACAGC
>JAFUOL010000090.1 GCA_017481865.1 Clostridia bacterium
CAAACACAATAAAACGATTTACCACCAGAAATAGCGACAATTTATTTTCGCTGAATAATATAGTGATGGATTTTGATATCCACTCAAAGAATATACCTAATTATGAAAAAGAAACACTAATTGATGAATTCTGTTGGAGATTAAAAAGAGATTTATTTACCACAGGCGAAATGCCATCTCCTAATATTATTCATTACACTGGCAGGGGTGTGCAGTTGTGGTTTAGCATTGAAATTACATCCGCAAAATTGCTTTTTCTTTTTCAGAGAGCAGTTGAATATTTTGCAATTATTATCAGAGAATTTTTAAAGGAATATCCTACTCTTGAAAGGCATATTGAAATTGATGTAAATGCAAGTAAAAATGTCGTTGGTCTGTTTAGAATGTTTGACACATACAACACCAATGCAAAAGCAATGACTGTGACCGAAATTCTACACGATAAATCACTCAATCTGGTTGACCTCGTTAAACAGTTGGAGCAAGAGAGCGAACCAGTTAAGGCATATCTGAAAAGAAAGAAAATCATCAAAAAAAGATATAAAGAGCAAGAACTAAACAACGATGTCTTAACAGAAAAGAAAACGGGTGCTTATTCTGCTTTGCATTATAAGAGAATTAAAATCATAGAGCAAATTGTAAACGATGATGCGGATTGTACGGGCAAACGAGATACAATTTTATTTCTTTTATTCAATTCTGCGAGACAAATCTATCCATTTGTGACCGCAAAAAAGATATGCAGAAAAATAAACAACTCTTTTTCTGAACCATTAAAAAACATTGATTATATATTTAAGCAAGAAAAAGTTTACCAAATTAAAAATAATACCTTTTTTGAAAAATTAGGCATTACGGAAGAAGAACTTGCTAACACAGGCAAATATGAAATGAGTAGACCAAACATCACACGGGATTTACAGGCACAAGTGCGAAAACAAGAAAGAGAAATGAAAAAAGATATGGCACGAAAATTGATAAAATCTGGTTATAAGCATAAAGAGGTTGCAGAACGAACAGGATTATCACTTGGAACAATAGCAAGAATATCATCTGGTATTCCAAAAATTCAAAAGCGAAAAAATAAAGCACTCGCCTGAGTGCTTTTCTCATATCCAAAAATTTCTCATTTTAGTTCATAGTATAGTATTATATTATATCTTATGCAGGAACTACAGTTAAGGGTATAAACTTAAAACTACTGCAAAGATAATAGCACAACTTTATAGATGGCTGCAAGTTCTAAAAATCCTTCTGGATGCAAATCTTGAAAACTCTTTTTCAAAGATTTGCTTTGCCTTTTTTGGTTCTTTTTTCTGCAAATAGAAAAAAGAACGGTATTTTTTGCTACTTTAAAAAAAACAAAATTTTTTGTGCTGAAAAAAATCTTCATAAAATAAATACTTCATACTTATTTTACAAGGTTAAGTAAGACACCTTAAACAAATGACTTAACTGATAATAAATAACTTAATGGTGTCGGAAAGAAAAACTATGTCAATTTATTTCAAAAAACACGGAGAAATCAAAAAAGGTAGCAAATGGGTATTCAATGATACTTTTGAAAAACAGGAAGGATACATAGATGATGATGGATTTAATAAAATCACCTGTGCTGAAACCCTTAAATTTTTTAGAAGTTTGGGTGGTACTGAAAGAGTATATAAAAAGAATGGGAAAATAGTAAAATTAGTAAGTACTAAACCAGATGGAACTGTGAGAGCAATTTACGAGTTTAGGCACAGTTAATAAAATATAAAAAAAGCACGGTTTTTCCGTGCTAATTCTTGCTATCGGTAAAGAAGGCATCCAGAATGGTTGATGCAATTGGACTGAAAAACGGTTCATATCCATCAGTATAATTAATCGGTTTGTTACTCAAAAATGGCAGTTCGCATATTTCAATATATTCTCTTTGCATTTCTGCAAATATTTCTTTTTCAGCATCTGTCATTTGAGCAACAGGTTTGCTTTCAGTTTTCATTTGCCTTTGTCTTTGTAACATCAACATTTCTTCTGCAATACTCATTCCAGTATCATCCGTTACCTTATTTAGCAATGTGTCAAGATTTTTGTTTTCCTCAGCCATACAAAGTATCTCCTTAATGAAATTAGCAAATCCAAATATCTTTTCACGATTTAAGTATGGGGTAAAATTGTTTTAAATCGGACACAAAAAATATAATTTTGATATTTTTTATGAAGGTTGCAAAAAAATCTTGAATGTGGTATTATAATCGTGTTACACAAATTAATATATCTCTCTACGGGGATTAAAAACGATATGAGAGACTTTTTTCTACATAACAATTTTTTCAAATGTTGAAAAAATATCTTTTCAACATTTTTTCTACAACGGATAGAGCCACATAGAGCCGCTGGAAGACAAGCACCCCTGAAAAGCACCATTTTTTAGGCAAAAAACATTTATGAGAAAGAAAAAATGTTATGCAGAAGGAAAAAGGGCTGTTTATAGTGAGTGGTAACAACCCAATGGTTGGTATGACTGTTGCTTGCGCAGTTGCAGTTAACGAAGCACTTAATAAGTAATGAATAATTAAAGGACTTGAAGATTTTTCTTCAAGTCCTTGACATTTTTTTGTATTGTGTTATAATATAAGTAAAATAAGGCAAACCGATAGACGGTTAGCCCTCAAAAAATTAGTGTTAAAGAATAACCGCTAAAGTTTGGTCGCTTGGGCGGTTATTTCTTTTTTGTAGCCGTAATTACAAGAGTTATAACCGAAATTATAACAATACTAAACTGAAATAAATCCTGAATAGTTATGTACATGGGGCATCACCCCCGTTTCCGAGGGCAAGATTAAACCGCCTACCGTTGTAGGTTCGCCTTATTCCAAAACTTATTATACAATATCATATTACAATTTTCAAGACACAGTATAATGTGTCTTTTTTTATTGACTAATGCTCTACAAAGTGATATAATAATTTTGCTACACAAATTGTATAGAGGCTTTCTTAGGGGGAAAAGTACCTTGGTAAAAGGTGTTTCCCTTATTTCCCCCGTGGAAGCCGATTTGTGTAGCAACAACGGAGGGATAACACTTTTTCGGCGTATCCTTCGGGGTACGCTTTTTTAATTTCGGGGGTATTTTCGTGATAAAAAGGGTAGTTGTTGCAGGCTGCAGAGATTACGATGATTATAATGAGGCAAAAAAGTACATAGATTTTTGCATAAGCGAAATACGCAAAAAATATAAAATAGTATTTATTTCGGGTGGCTGCCGAGGTGCTGACCTATTAGGTGAAAGATATGCAATGGAAAACGGTTTTAATGTAGAACGTTACCCTGCTAAGTGGGAAGAGTACGGCAAAAGTGCAGGACCGAAAAGAAATAGAAAAATGGCTGAGTCGGCAGATTTTGTTGTTTGTTTTTGGGACGGTAAAAGCCGTGGTACAAGGTCTATGATAAATTATGCCAAAGAGCTTAATAAGCCGATAAAAATAAAGCGAATATAAAACGGCAGACAAAAGAAGTCTGCCGTTAATTTATTTCCTATGATACAGATAATAAACGATAATATCCATTTTTTCGCCGTTTATGGAGTTTATGCCTGAAACGGTTATGCCGTCGCCGCTCATTAAAAGGTAGTATTCAGCATCAGCTACCGCACAACGGAAAACATCGGTTTCGCCGCACATTACCCGTATTTCGTCTCCTAACACAATAATACGTCCCGTTTTGCCGAGGATTTCCTCCCGTACGGTGCCGTCCTCATTACGGGTGCGTTTGGTGACATATTTTATCTCTCTGCCGTCCATTTCAAGCAGTACGTTTTCCTGTTTGGGCTTGCGTTTAAAACCGAACATGGTATACCCCTTTATTCTTTCTTTTTCTTTCCGAAAATTTCCGTAATTCCTATTATTATCAACATTCCGCCAAAAATTTTTGCGGTAATATCTCCGCCTAAAAAACCTGCAAAATACCAACCTGCAAGGGTGCCTAACATGCCGAAAAGTGAGATTTTAACGGTTACTTTCCATTGTATCTGCTTTTTAACGGCATAAATTATGACCGCTATAAGGGCTATCGGTATAAAAAACAAAAGATTTATTCCCTGTGACCGTAGCTGTTCCGTTTCGGTGAAAAGGGACAGATAAATTATCAGAACCGCTCCGCCGCCCAGCCCCATTGAGCCGATAATTCCCGATAAAAGCCCTGCTAAAAGGGCGGCGATACTCATTTAAGCAGCAGGCGAACGCCTGCATATATGATAAAACATCCGAAAATCCGTTTAAGCCACAGGGGTGAAATTTTTTTAATGACCCAAGTGCCGATAAGTGAACCGACAACTCCCGCAGGGATAAATGGCAAAGCATCACTAAAAGTCACATAGCCCTTTACAAGGTAAAGTATTGAGCTTAGCACCGTAATAGGCAGTATAACTGCTACGGCATTAGTGTGAGCCTGCTTTTGCTCCATGCCCATTTTTTTTAAAATCGGCACGGCAAGCATACCGCCGCCGGCCCCCATAAGTCCGTTTACCGCACCTATCAAAAGACCCGATGCGGCGTTAAATATTTTCTGATTTTTAAATAATTTCATATCCGCTCCTCCGATTTTAGTATTACCTTTGGAGCGGATATTATTGTCACTTATTGAATTTAAAAACGTCAGCAACCTCGGTAATGGTTATATATGCCTTTGGGTCGGCTTCATGAACGATAGATTTCATTCTGCCTATCTGGAAACGGTTAAGCACAAAGTAAATAATTGTTTTAGGTGAATTTGAATAGCCGCCCATTGCCTCTATTTTAGTCACACCACATTCAAAGGCTTCTGACAACGCCGCACTGATTTCGTCAGGACACACGGTTATTATCATAGCCGCCTTTGAACGGTCAAGACCTTCTACAATAAAGTCGACGGTTTTAAGCGCCGCCGCATAGGTTACTATCGAATAGAGGGGAAGTATCCAGCTTTCTATAACTATTCCGCAAAGTATGTACAGTACCACGTTATATGCCATAACAAAGGTGCCTACGGTGATGCCTAATTTCTTGGCGAATACCACCGCCATAACCTCTATACCGTCCATAGCTCCGCCAAAGCGTATCGCAAGACCGCTGCCCGTACCCGAAATAAGTCCACCGAAAATAGCGCAAAGCAGCAAATCGTTACCTGCTAAAGGCGAAGCAAAGCTTACATCTATAGGCAGTATATCGGTTATAAGCCAAGCACAAACAGAGTAAATCAAAACGGTGTATATAGCGTAGGCTGTGAAAACTGCGCCCTGCTTTTTAAGTCCGTATAGGAACAGGGGAACATTAAGCAGTATAAGAAAGAAGGAAAGCGAAAAGCCCTCTGGTGTTATTTGGGAAAGGAGCATTGAGGTTCCTGAAATGCCGCTGTCATAAAGCTTTACAGGAGCTAAAAACATTGTGACACCTACAGCATTGATAATTCCTGCCGCTGTTAGCAGTAGCAGGTTAAAAGGGTTTACCTTTTTAAGTTCTTGAAATATTTTCATTTTCTGTCCTTCATGGGTATATAGTCTAAATGCTCCTGAACATTCATATACGCAGGACGGATAATTTTGCCTGCGTTTATAATTTCCTCAATACGGTGTGCGCTCCAGCCCGAAATACGTGCGATTGCAAATATCGGGGTGAACAGCTCGTGGGGCAGACCTAACATATCATAAACAAAGCCGCTGTAAAAGTCTACGTTTGCACTTACACCCTTATAAATCTTACGCTCTTTGGCGATAACCTCGGGAGCAAGCTCCTCTACAAGGGAATACAAACCGTATTCATCACTTAAGCCCTTTTCCTCCGAAAGGCTCTTTACAAAGCGCTTAAATACCTTAGCTCTCGGGTCGGAAACCGAATACACCGCATGACCCATACCGTAAATAAGACCCGATTTATCAAAGGCTTCCTTATGAAGTATTTTGGCAAGATAAGCAGAAACCTCGTCTCTATCCGACCAGTCGGAAACATTCGCCTTTATATCGTTGAACATTGCCGAAACCTTAAGGTTTGCGCCGCCGTGCTTAGGACCTTTCAGCGAGCCTAAGGCTGCCGCTATTGCGGAGTAGGTGTCCGTTCCCGAAGAAGACACAACGTGTGTAGTAAAGGTAGAGTTATTACCGCCGCCGTGTTCAGCGTGAAGCACAAGGGCAATATCCAATACCTTTGCTTCAAGGGGAGTATACTTACCGTCAAGCCTTAGCATGTAAAGCAGGTTTTCCGCAGTTGATAGCTTTGGGTCGGGCTCATGAATAAAAAAGCTGTTACTTTTTTTACTGCCGTAATTAAAGGCATGATAGCTGTAAACCGAAAGCTGAGGGAAACGGGCAATAAGCTGTAGACACTGCCGGAGTACATTGGGTATCTCGGTACTGTCAGGAGTAGCATCATAAGAATAAAGGGTAAGCACACTTCTGGCTAGCGAGTTCATCATATCGGTAGAGGGTGCTTTCATAATTATATCTCTTACAAAATTATCAGGCAAGGGACGGTATGAATAAAGCAGAGCCTTGAAGTTTTCAAGCTCATCGGCTGAAGGTAGTGTACCGAACAAAAGCAGATATGTTATCTCCTCAAAGCCGAAACGGTCATCCTCAATAAGACCGCCTACCAAGGATTCCACATCATAGCCTCTGTAATAAAGCTTACCTGGGCAGGGAACCTCCTCACCGTCAATCTTTTTTTTGGAAACTACATCCGAAATTTCGGTAAGCCCTGTAAGGACACCTTTACCGTTAAGGTCACGAAGTCCACGGTTGACCTTGTTGTCAATATAAAGCTGAGGGTCGATACGGCACTTTTCCAAGCATTTATTAGAATACCTTTCCAAATCAGTTATGCCGACATTATTCATTTTCATCACTCTTTTCTCTTGATATATGGTATTATTTTACAACAAATTATTTAATAAATTATTAAGGATATTATAATATTTTATGCTGTTTTTTTAAGAAATACTACACAGCTGTAATTTTACTTTTTCTTTTTATGGACGTTTCTTATAGTCTTTTTAGGCTTCTGCTTTGCTGTATTTTGTTTATTTGTGGGCTTATTATCGGCGACAAGACAGTTTTTGCCCGTGCCTATAAGGTCATATCTGCCTAACTTTTTAAGAGCAGAAAGTACAAAATTGCGGTTTTCGGGCTTAAAATACTGCAAAAGTGCACGCTGCTCTGCCTTTTCGGCGGGGGTACGTGGCACATAAACCTTTTCCATGGTATATGGGTCAAGACCTGTATAGAACATGCAGGTGGAAACGGTGCCCGGTGTGGGATAAAAGTCCTGCACCTGTTCGGGGTGGAGGTTATTTCTCTTTAAAAACAGAGCCAATTCCACCGCATCCTTTAGGGTACTTCCAGGATGTGAGGACATAAGGTATGGCACAAGATACTGCTTTTTACCTATACTTTTGGTCAGCTCGTAAAATCGCTTTTCAAATTTGTTGTATACCTCGATTTTCGGCTTGCCCATATACTTAAGAACATTGTTTGAGCAATGCTCGGGGGCTACTTTAAGCTGACCGCTTACATGATGGGTGACTAATTCCTTGAAAAATTCCTCGTCACTGTCTGCGATAAGATAATCAAAACGAATACCCGAACGAATAAAGACCTTTTTAACCTTAGGAAGTGCCCGTAGTTCCCTTAAAAGCTTTAAATAATCGCTGTGGGTTACCTTTACCGCAGGGCACATTTGAGGTGCGAGACATTTTTTATCAGGGCAAAGTCCGGATTTCAGCTGTTTATCACAGGAGGTGCGCCTGAAATTAGCGGTAGGTCCGCCGACATCGTGAATGTAACCCTTAAAATCGGGCATTTGGGTGATTTTTTTAGCCTCATCAATTACCGACTCATGACTGCGAACGGCTATCTGTCTGCCCTGATGAAAGGCGAGGGAACAGAAATTACAAGCACCGAAACAGCCACGGTTGTGGATTATTGAGAATTTGACTTCCTCAATTCCCGGAACTCCCCCCAAAGCTTTATAGGAGGGGTGATAGTCACGCATAAAGGGTAGGGAATAGATCCTGTCCATTTCCTCGGTGGTAAGAGGCGGCATAGGCGGATTTTGTACCACAATATACTCGCCGTGCTTTTGAATTACCACTTTGCCTACCGTAGCGTCCTGCTCTGCTTGCTGAATACGGCAGGAGACAGCATATTGCTTTTTAGAAGCCTCGTCAGGCTCCTTTACCATTTCAAAGGAGGGACATTCCTTAGCGCCCTTTACGGGAACATAATCTGTAGCCTTTACTTTATAGCAGGTGCCTAAAATATCGGTGAGGTCTTGAAGTCTCTCGCCACCGTTCAGCCTATGGGCAATCTCGGCTACATGCTTTTCACCCATGCCGTACATCAAAAGGTCAGCGCCTGAGTCTATAAGTATAGAGGGCTTTACCGTGTCCGCCCAATAGTCATAATGTGCAAAACGTCTGAGAGATGCTTCTATTCCGCCTATGGCAATATTCACATCCCCAAAAAGCTCACGCAGCTTTTTGCAGTATACCGTTACCGCTCTGTCGGGTCTAGCCCCTGCCTTGCCGCCGGGTGTATAAGCATCGTCACTCCGCCTTTTTTTAGCGGCGGTGTAGTGAGCTACCATAGAATCTATGTTACCGCCGTTTACAAGAAAAGCCAATCGGGGCTTTCCAAAACGCATATAATCTCCATCGCTTCTCGGCTGAGAAATTATACAAACCTTAAAGCCCTCGTTTTCCAACACACGGGAGATTATAGCCGTTCCAAAGCTGGGGTGGTCTACATAAGCGTCCCCCGTAACTATAATAAAATCGGCTTCATTCCAGCCGAGGCTCAGCATTTCCTTTTTTGTAATAGGTAAAAATGGCATAATATCTTCCTTTAGCTTAATATATTTTAGTATAGCATAAAAGCCGTTATTCTACAAGGAGAATTACAATGGAAAACGATGAAATATTGACCCCAAAAAAACGGGACTGCTTTGCCTCTATAATAATTACACAGAGCATTTGCGTAGTGCTTATTCTGCTTACTGTTTTGGTTGTTAAGTACTTTTTTAAGGGTACATATAATCAGGTAAAAGAATGGTACAGCCAAAATATCTGTGTTGATACCGATATAGAACAGGTGATATCGGACGGTGAAACGGATGAAATTTAAGCTTTTTGGTACGGAAATCTACATTTCCTTTCTTTTCGGGGCGGTAATTGCCGTAATGCTTGCGACTGATAGGACAGGTATGGCTCTTCCGTCCCTTTTTGCGGTATTTATGCACGAAATGGGTCATCTTTTCTGCATGTGGGTGCAGGACAGCTCACCTAAATCCATAAAGCTGATACCTGCCTCTGTTCAGATAAATACGGGAATAGGGTCGAGCTATAAAAAGGATATAATAGTAGCCCTTTGCGGTCCTGCTGTTAATTTTGTGCTGTTTTTTACCCTTTTTTTCAATTACCTTGCCTTTAAAAATGAGCTCACCCTTTACTATGCTCTGCTTAATCTTATAATCGGCGGCTTCAATATGCTACCTGTTAAAGGACTTGACGGCGGTACTGTGCTTTTCTCTATTCTTGCCAAAAAGCTTGATTTAAACAGGGCTATGCTTATAATGCGGCTTGTTACTCTTTTTATTGCGGCAATAGCTCTCGTAACTGCCATTACACTTACTTTAAGGGGAAAGGTAAATGTATCTCTTTATATAATCGCAATTTATTTAATTGTGATGAGTATTATTAAAATGTAGTTGAAAGATTGAAAGGATTATTGTAAAATAAGGTATATATTTATTTTTGAGGACTGTGAAAATGGAAGTAAAAAATTTTGAAAGATTGCTGCTGTCCGTGCAAAAACCGGGTAGGTATTCGGGCGGAGAGATTAACAGCGTGATAAAGGATAAGGAAAAGGTAGATGTTCGCTTTGCCTTTTGCTTTCCCGATACCTATGAAATAGGTATGTCACATCTGGGAATTAAAATACTTTATTCCCAGTTTAATTCACGTGACGATATATGGTGTGAAAGGGTATTCGCTCCTTGGACCGATTTTGAGACTGTGATGAGGGAGAATAACATGCCCCTTTTCGCACTTGAAAGCCGTGACCCTATAAAGGATTTTGATTTTATAGGCTTTACTCTTCAATACGAAATGGCGTATACAAATGTGCTTAATATGCTTGACCTTGCAGGACTGCCTATAAGGTCTCAGGATAGGGGAGACAATACTCCTATAGTTGTAGCAGGCGGTCCCTGCGCCTGCAACCCCGAGCCGTTAGCCGATTTTATTGACATTTTCTTTTTAGGCGAGGGCGAGGAGGTCGATTTAGAGGTTATCGACCTTTATAAGGAATGTAAGAAAAACGGAAAGACCAAGAAGGAATTTTTGCGTGCCGCCGCCGATATCGAGGGTGTGTATGTGCCATCGCTTTATAATATTAGGTATAATCAGGACGGCACTATTTCTGAAATAACACCTAAAGACGGTGTAAAGACTACTGTAAAAAAGCGAATTATTAAGGATATGGACAGCGTTTATTATCCCGATAAATTTGTCGTTCCCTTTATCGAGATAGTTCATGACCGTGTAGTTCAGGAGATTTTCCGTGGCTGTATCCGTGGCTGTCGTTTCTGTCAGGCAGGCTTTATTTACCGCCCTGTAAGGGAAAAGAGCCTTGAAACCGTAAACCGTCAGGCAAAATGCCTTTGCGAGAGCACAGGTTATGACGAAATTTCTTTGTCCTCCCTTAGTACAAGCGACTATACCGAAATAGAGCCGCTGCTTAATAAACTGCTCTCTTGGACAGACCCACAGAACATTAGCCTTGCTTTGCCGTCTCTTAGAATTGACAACTTCTCGGACGAGCTGTTGGAAAAAATAAAGCACGTAAGAAAAAGCGGTCTTACCTTTGCGCCCGAGGCAGGAACACAGCGGCTTCGTGATGTTATAAATAAGAATGTCACCGAGGAGGAAATTATTGAGACCTGCAAGACTGCATTTTCAGGTGGCTATACCTCAGTAAAGCTTTACTTTATGTTAGGCCTGCCTACCGAGACCGACGAGGATTTAAAGGGTATTGCCGATTTGGGACAGAAAATAGTTGATACCTATTACTCTATGCCCAATAAGCCTAAGGGTAAATCGGTATCGGTTTCTATCAGTGTTTCAACCTTTGTTCCAAAGCCTTTTACTCCTTTTCAGTTTGAGCCGCAGATTACCGAAACGGAAATAAGGCGCCGTCAGGAATACCTTAAAAGTCAGATAAAAACAAGAAAGATTTCTTTGAGCTATCACGACAGCTCTACAAGCTTTTTGGAGGGTGTTTTAGCCAGAGGTGACAGACGTCTCGGAAAAGTTCTCGAAACCGCCCTAAAATCAGGCTGTAGGTTTGATAGCTGGAGCGAATGCTTTGACCTTCAGAAATGGCTTGACGCCTTTAATGCAAACGGCATTGACCCCAACTTTTATGCCAATAGACTAAGGGAGTATGACGAAATTAACCCTTGGGAGCATTTGGACTACGGCGTTACAAAAAGCTTCCTTGTAAGGGAAAACCAAACGGCCCACGGGGAGAAAACAACCCCCAACTGCCGTGAGAAATGCTCAGGTTGCGGTGCAGCTTGCTACGGGGAGGGTGTTTGCTTTGAAAAACGTTAGAATATATTTTAAAAAGTTAGGCAGAATGAAATTCGTCTCACATCTGGATATGACGAGGGTAATGTCCCGCCTTATAAAAAAATCGGGTATACCCGTATGGTATACCGAGGGCTTTAACCGCCATATTTATATGAATTTTGCCCTACCTCTTTCTTTAGGCTTTGAAAGTGTTTGCGAGATTATGGATATCCGCCTTAACGATGAAAGCTTTTCCAATGAGGAAACTTTAGAAGCTTTAAAAAGTGTCTGTCCGCCAGATATAGAGTTTTTTGCAGTTTGCGACCCTGTAAAGCCTACAAAGGAAATCGGCTTTTCGGAATATAAGCTTGAATTTGATGAAATTGACAGTAAAATGAGTACCGCCCTTAATGAATTTTTTGCAAGGGAGTCGGTAATCTGCGAAAAGGTGGGTAAAAAGGGTAAGGTAAAAGAGGTTGACATAATACCTAAAATCCACACCCACAGTATTGACGGAAATGTAATTACCCTGACACTCGTTGCAGGCAGTGAGGACAACCTCAACCCAACCCTTGTTATGGATACATTTTTTGATAATACGGGCATAATCCCCACTTTCTACACCGTGCTAAGAACCGCAATTTTAGATAAAAGCGGAAATGAGTTTGAGTAACGAAAAGACCTGACGATTGTCAGGTCTTTATAATTTATATTTTTCCGCTGTCCTTTAGAATTTTTAGTTTTAATACTGCCGCTTGGGTTTTAGCGTCTTTTATTTCACCTGACATTATCATTTCTACTGCACGGTCAAGTGGGATTCTTTCAACCGTCAAGAATTCGTCATCATCAGGGTCGCATTCTCCGAAGGTAAGTCCTGTTGCGGCATAAAGCCATATTATTTCACCGCAGTAACCCGGTGACGGGTAGAGCTCACCCAAAGGTATGAATTTTTCGGCTTTTGCCCCCGTTTCCTCCCTTAATTCTCTTATTCCGCATTCCAGCGGATTTTCATTTCCGTGGTCACGTTTTCCTGCAGGTATCTCTAAAACCACCTCGGAATAGGGATAGCGGTATTGGCGCACCATTAACACCTCGTTATTATCGGTAAGGGCGGCAACGCAAACTCCGCCGGGGTGCTCTATAACCTCACGCAAAGCTGTATTACCGTTAGGCAGTTCACAGGTATCACGGCGGAGATTTATAATTCTGCCCTTGTAAATATATTCGGCACTTAACTGTTTTTCTTCTAAATTCATTATTTGCACCTCGGTTAAATATAATTGTAGGGGAGTGAGAATTTTGGATAGGATAGTTAACCCTTGCGAATATGATTATATCACACGAAATAAAATTATGGAAGAGCTTTGTAAAAAATATCCCTTTATTAAGAAAAGTATTATTGGCAAAAGCTGTTTGGGTCATGATATAAAAGCACTTAAAATCGGCAGCACACAGGGCTATTGCCTGATTGCGGCGGCATTTCACGGCAGTGAGCGTATAACCGCTACCGTGCTTTTAATGTTTATTGAAAATCTTTGCCGTGCCATCGCAGAGGACGGTATAATAGCAGGGCTGAAAGCACGTAGAGCATTGGTGGGCAGAGGGGTGATTTTTGTCCCCTGTGTCAACCCTGACGGATGTGATATATCTCTATTGGGCGCTAAGGCGGCAGGGAACAGGGCGGCAGAGATAGCAAAGCTTTGCAAAAACGATTGTACACATTGGAATTCAAATCTAAGAGGGGTAGACATAAACCATAATTTTAATGCAGGCTGGGAGGAATTAAGGAAGCTCGAAAGGGAATCGGGTATATACGGTCCTGCGCCTACACGTTTCGGCGGTTTTGCGCCCGAAAGCGAGCCTGAAACCAAGGCATTAACAGAGCTCTGCCGAAGGATAGAAATGCGCCATGTAATAGCCCTCCATTCCCAAGGCGAGGTTATTTACTGGAGCTACGGAGCTAAAAAAATACCGAGAGCCCGAAAAATGGCGGAAATTATGGCGACATCATCGGGGTACGCTTTGGATGTTCCGATAGGCTTGGCGGCAGGCGGCGGCTTTAAGGATTGGTTTATAACCGAATTTTCCCGCCCCGGATTTACTGTGGAATTAGGTCTTGGCGAAAATCCACTTCCTATAGAGGACACCGAAAAAATATACAATAGGGTAGAGGAAATGCTGATGTTATGTGCGATAATGTAGATTTATATACATAAAAATGCTGTCGCTTGTGCGACAGCATTTTTGATCATCTTATACCGAAAGGTCTTCTACTATAAGATTTCTTACAGCGTTTTCGTCCTC
>JAFUOL010000091.1 GCA_017481865.1 Clostridia bacterium
GAAAAACCTTGTTGAAAAGATAGGCACACTTCCGGGAACAAAATCCAGCACGGTAAAGCGCTTTTTGTATGACGGCGCATTTAATGTAGAGTTTGATACTCAGGGCAGAATACTTGTTCCGCCCGCCCTTCGTGAATACGCTCAGTTTGACAGCGAGGTACATATTATAGGTATGGACACCAATCTCGAAATATGGGACAGCAATCTTTGGAGCGAGGAAAACGAAAGCAATACATTGGAATCTATTTCCTCTGTTATGGAGGAGCTTAATTTCTGATTATGGAATTCAACCATAAATCGGTGCTTTTAAATGAAGCTGTCGATGCGCTGGCTGTAAAGCCGGACGGTATATATATTGACGGCACAGCCGGCGGTGCGGGACATTCGTCGGAAATAGCGAAAAGGCTTGATACGGGAATGCTTTATGCCTTAGACCGTGACCCTGATGCGGTAAAAATCGCGACCGAAAGGCTTAAAACGCTTAGAGCACAGGTTATACAGAGCAATTTCAGCGAAATGGATACCGTTATGAAAAACCTCGGCATAGAGGGGGTAGACGGTATACTGCTTGATTTGGGTGTATCCTCCTATCAGCTTGATACTGCCGATAGGGGCTTTTCCTACCATAAGGATGCTCCCTTAGACATGCGAATGAGCAAAAGCGGTATAACTGCCGGGGATATTGTCAATAATTCCTCTGAGGACGAGCTTAAAAATATTTTCTGGCGCTACGGCGAGGAAAAATTCTCAGGGAGAATTGCCGCAAGGCTTGTAAAAGAGCGTCAGGACAAGCGTATAGAAACCACCCTACAGTTAGCCGAGATTATTTCATCTGCGGTACCTGCCGCCGCAAGACGGGACGGACACCCTGCAAGAAAATGCTTTCAGGCTTTACGTATTGCCGTAAACGGTGAGTTGGACGCACTTGAAAGCGCACTGGACAGAGCCTTCGGTCTTTTGAATAAGGACGGAGTACTTGCAATAATAACCTTTCATTCTCTTGAAGACAGAATGGTAAAACAGAAATTTAAGGAATACACAACGGGGTGTACCTGTCCGCCCGATTTTCCCGTATGTGTTTGCGGAAAAACACCTAAAGGCAGACTTTTAACCCGAAAACCTATCGAGCCGTCAAGGGACGAGCTTGAATACAACCCCAGAAGCCGCAGTGCAAAGCTTCGGGTAATAATAAAGAATTAAGGAGTAGCGGAATGGATAATTTAAAATATTATAACGACTCTGTGGCATACGATTTTGAAATGTTTGCCCCTAAAACCGCCGAAAAAAAGAATACCCGTGATAATATAGTGGTTATGCCACATGCTAATACCGCTGCAAGAAGGCGTAAGCAGGCGGCGGCAAAACAGTTATCAGTTCCCGTAACCCTTATTATGTGTGCCGCCTTTGTATTGGCAGGCTTTTGCGGAAACATTGCCTTAAGACTTCAGATAAACGAGGTAAATTCTCAGATAAACAATGTTAAGGCGGCTATTGCCGAATTAGACAGCGAAAAAACCGAGCTTGAGGTCCAGCTTCAAAGACGTATATCCTACGCAAATCTTGAAATAGAGGCATCGGAGCTTGGAATGACAAAGCCCGAAAAGGATAATGTTGTATACATCAGAGTAAACAATAAGGATGCCGCTAAAATGGCGGACGGTAATATGGTTACCGCAGAGTAATAAATATAGAGGATGTTTTAATATATTAGTATACGAGAGTTGATTTAATTCGACTCTCGTATTCGGGTATATGGTGATATTTGAGTTTGAGAACGGAGGCTTGCATATGGCATTAAAACCCGGTAAGCAGATGATAGTGCGAATAGTGGCAGTTATGCTTGTAATGGTTATAGCATTAGTGGGTGTATCGGGCTACAGTCTTGTAAATATAATGATTGTCAACGGTGAGAAATATCAGAATGATGCATCCGAGCAACAGCTTTATGACAGCCTTATAACCGCCCCGAGAGGGGATATTTACGACCGCAATATGCAGGTTTTGGCTAAAAGCACCACCGCTTGGACGGTTTACATAACACCAAACGGTATAAAAAAGCTAAAGGATGCCGAAAAGCAAGAGCTTGTTAAAAAGACCATTGCAGAAAATCTTTCGGAGATTTTGGGTCTTGATTATGAGACGGTTTACGGCTATACTGAAAAAAATTCCTATTATGTAATAGTTAAAAAGAAAATAGAAAAAACCCTTTGCGATAAGGTGCGTGAGTTCTTAGCGAGTGAGAAATATGAGGATTTAGAGCTTGTTAAATATGTTGGACTTGACGAGACTACAAAAAGATATTACCCGTCGGACAGCTTGGCATCCGTAGTTTTAGGCTTTGTAGGGTCTGATGACCAAGGTCTTGCAGGACTTGAAAGCTATTACGATAACGAGCTTACGGGTATTGCAGGCCGTGTAGTAGCAGCAAAAAGTGCGGCAGGAACCGATATGCCCCTAACATACGAAAGGGTAGAGGAGGCTACAAAGGGAAAATCCTTAGTATTGACCCTTGACTCATATATACAGTACACCGCAGAAAAATATCTCGAGGCGGCTATTGAGGAAAACAAGGTAGCAGAGCGTGGCGCCGCAGTAGTAATGAATGTAAAAACGGGCGCTGTGCTTGCGATGGCTGTAAAGGGTGACTTTAACCCCAATGACCCCTTTACGCTGTCGGAATCCGACCAAAAGCTTGTAGACGCAATAGAAAATGAGGACGAAAAATCCACCCTTAAAACCGAGCTTTTAAACCGCCAATGGCGAAATAAAGCCGTATCCGATACCTATGAACCCGGTTCGGTATTCAAGGTAATTACGGCGGCAATAGCTTTGGAGGAAAATTTAGTAAGCGGTAACAGTACCTTTTACTGTAACGGTTCCGCTACCGTAGCAGGTCAGGGTTACCATTGCCATAAAAGAACAGGACACGGAACACAGACCTTGGCTCAGGCAGTTTCAAACTCATGCAACCCTGCATTTATAACAATAGGTCAGTTGGTGGGTGTAGGCAGCTTTTCGAAGTACTTTAAAGCATTCGGTTTCGGCGAGAAAACCGGAATAGACCTGCCGGGTGAAGCCAACTCTACCTACCACAGCGAGCAAAGCATGGGTCCCGTAGAGCTTGCGTCCTCCTCCTTCGGTCAGACCTTTAACGTAACACCCGTACAGATGCTGGCGGCAGTGGCTGCATGTGTTAACGGAGGATATCTTGTAACACCTCACCTTGTTGAAAAAATGCTTGACGCTGACGGCAAGGTAGTAACCACTACCGACGAGGGCTATAAAAGACAGGTAATATCCGAAAGCACTTCGGCTACCCTTCGTGAGCTTATGGAATACGTTGCCGAAAACGGCGCTAAAAACGCACTTGTTTCCGGCTACAATGTAGGCGCTAAGACAGGTACTTCGCAGAAGGTATCTAAAATTCAGCAGACGGGCGATACCTATTTATATATAGGCTCCTGTATATCAGTAGCCCCCATAGATGACCCCGAAATTGCAGTTCTTGTAATGCTTGATGAGCCTAAGGGCGATAAATACTACGGCGGTGTAATCTCCGCCCCTGTTAACTCAAAGATTATGACCGATGTACTGCCTTATCTCGGCTATGAGCCCAGCTACACCGACGAGGAGCTTGCAAATCTTACGGTGACCGTTCCTGAAACGGTGGGAAGTACTGTATCCGAGGCTAAATCCAAGATAAGCTCTGTTGACCTTAAATATCAGGTTGTGGGTGACGGCGAGACCGTTATACGACAGTTGCCTGAGGCGGGTAATCAGGTGCTTTCGGGCGGAGTGGTAATTCTCTACGCAGGCGAAACCGAAAATAAAACCGTTACCGTACCCGAGCTTACGGGGCTTACTGCTAATGAGGCAAACACCGTGGCGGCATCGTCAGGAATAAATATTGAGTTTTCGGGTCTATCAAGTGCCGCAGGACTTAAATCCTATAAACAAAGCATTGAACAGGGCACCGAGGTAGAAGCAGGAACTATTGTAACCGTATATTTCAGAGACGACAGCGCAGTTGACGGCTGATATAAAGGAGAAAAAATGAAACTTATTAACTTAATCGAATGTAACAAGGAATTGGCGCAAATTGAAATCACGGGTGTTACCTGTGATTCACGTGCTGTAAAGCCGGGCTTTGCCTTTGTCTGTATCGTAGGCAGTAAAAGCGACGGTCACGATTATGCCACCGCCGCAATAGAAAAGGGCGCAGCTGTAATAATAGCCGAGAGGGATTTGGGACTTCCTAACCAAATAACAGTATCCGATACCCATGCGGCATTTTCGGGTATGTGCGCTAACTGGTTTGGCAACCCTGCAAAGGATTTAAAGCTTATCGGCGTTACGGGTACAAACGGCAAGACCTCTGTTACCTATATGCTTAAAAAAATACTTGAGGGTCAGGGCTTTAAGGTTGGTCTTATAGGCACTATCCAGAACATGATAGGCGAGGAGATTTTAGCCGCACAGAACACCACCCCCAACGCTTACGATTTAAACTCCCTTTTTGCCCTTATGAAGGCAAAGGGCTGTACCTATGTGATAATGGAGGTTTCCTCTCACGCACTTGACCAATGCCGTGTGTATAACCTTGATTTTGAGGCGGCCATGTTTACAAACCTTACCCAAGATCACCTCGATTATCATATAACTATGGAAAATTACCTTGCTGCTAAGAAAAAGCTTTTCGGTATGTGCAAGACCGCAATTATCAACAGTGATGACGATTATGCCGAAAAATTAGCCGAGGGGCTGAAATGCAAGGTCGTAACCTATTCGGCAACCGATAATTCAACCTACAGCGCCAAGGCGATAAACTACAAGCCTACATCTGTAGATTACGAGTTTGTAAGCGACAGCTGTATCAACCATGTTAAGGTAAATACAGGCGGAAAATTCACTGTATACAATTCTCTTTGCGCCCTTTCCTGCGCAGTAGAGTTAGGCTTTAATATAAGCGAAGCCGCAAGCTCCCTTAAGGAGCTTAACGGTGTTAAGGGCAGGGCAGAGGTTGTTCCTACAGGTAAGGATTTTACCGTCATAATCGACTATGCTCACACACCTGACGGACTTAAAAACATTCTTAATACCTTCCGTGAATGTGAAAAGAACCGCCTCGTAGCGGTGTTCGGCTGCGGCGGTGACAGGGATAAAACAAAGCGCCCAATTATGGGTAGCGTTGCCGCACGTTATGCCGATTACTGTATTGTTACAAGCGACAATCCGAGAAGTGAAAACCCTGCCGAGATTATTAAGGATATTCTCGTCGGAATGGACGGTACTCCCACCCCTTATAAGGTAATAGAAAACCGTATAGAGGCTATAAAATATGCGGTTGCAACTGCACAAAAAGATGATATAATAGTTTTGGCGGGTAAGGGTCACGAAACCTATCAGATACTTTCTACCGGTACTATTCATCTTGACGAAAGGGAAGTAGTGGCTGAAGCCTTAGCTGAGAAAAAATAATACAGCGGATTGGTGAGAAAAATGAACGAATTCACATCTGTAATCGCCGCATTGGTGGCATTTGCCGTAACAGGCGCTTTGGGATTTCTTGTAATTCCTTATTTAAGAAAACTGAAATTCGGGCAGACTATACTTGATATAGGCCCTAACTGGCACAAGGAAAAGCAGGGCACACCTACAATGGGCGGTATTATGATAATCGCAGGTGTGCTATTGGGTGTTGTTATAGCTTTCTCTTATTCGGCTTTTACAAACGGCAGATTTTCGGCTGAGCTTACCGACATGCACCGCCTTACAAATCTTTTATCGGGTCTTGTAATGGCGATTATGATGAGCGGTATCGGCTTTATGGACGATTATATTAAGGTAGTAAAGAAAAGGAATTTAGGTCTTACCGCAAAGCAAAAAACCTTTTTGCAACTGTTAATTGCCGCCGCTTATTTACTATCTCTCTACTTAGGCGGTATGAAAATCACAAATATACCCTTTATAGGCGATGTTGATATCACAAGCGGTTTAGGTCTTGTTTTCTGGCCAATTGCGCTTATGTTTATCTACGGCTTTACCAATGCCGTAAACCTTACCGACGGTATTGACGGTTTGGCTTCCTCTGTAACATTGGTTGTAGCCTGTGCCTTTATGTTAGGCGCTACCTTCCTGTATAATATCTCCATGAGCATCTTAGCCGCCGCTTTGGCAGGTGCCTGCGTAGGCTTTATCTGCTGGAATGCTAAGCCTGCTAAGGTATTTATGGGGGATACGGGCTCTATGTTCTTAGGAGGAATGGTAGTCGCCCTTTCCTTCGGTATAGAACGTCCCGTACTGCTTATATTTGCAGGCTGTACCTATTTCCTTGAGGCTATCTCGGATATTATTCAGGTAGCCTACTATAAAAAAACCAAAAAACGCATATTCAAAATGGCACCCTTGCATCATCATTTTGAAATGTGCGGCTGGAGCGAGCAGAAAATCGTTTTTGTATTTTCGCTTATTACCGTTGTAGGATGCGTTATTGCGCTCCTACCTATAATCTTAATGTTGTAATTTGGAGGCATTTGCATGGCTGATACAAAAAAGCTCAAGCGCAAAGCAGGGTCTAAAGGCGGTAAAATGGATATTACCTTTTTATCTATTTTGCTTATCCTCTTAACAATAGGTCTTGTTATGCTTTTTTCTGCCAGCTATGCATATTCCCTTGAATATTACGGTAGCAGCTATAAATTTATATCACGTCAGGCAATGTTTGCAGGTGTGGGAATAGTTATAATGCTGTTGGTATCGAAAATCGATTATCACTTCTGGCGTAAATTTGCTTGGATTGCCTACGGTCTTGCTATAATCCTTTTAGGTGTACTGCTTGTTCTGCCCCCAATGGTAGCAGGTATGGACGTTAAGCGATGGATGGTGTTAGGACCTATAAATTTTCAGCCGTCAGAGCTTGCAAAATTTGCAATAATTCTTTTGTTTTCCTCCCTTATAGCCGCTAATTACAAGCAGATAAAGAATTTCGGCTTTATTGCGTTTTTGGTAATCCTTTTAGGTGCTACCTGTGTTTTAATTGTATTGGAGCCCCACCTTTCGGCTACGGTGCTTGTGTTCTGTATAGGTATAGTTCTCCTGATTATAGGTGGACTTCCCAAACGCTATATCATAGGCGGTGCAGGAGCAGGAGTAGTGGGTGTAGCGGCGCTTATTTTATCGGGTGCGGTAGGTTACGGCTCCGACCGAATTAAGTACTGGCTCGACCCTTGGGCAGATGCTACGGGTTTAGGCTTTCAGACTATACAATCCCTTTTGGCTATCGGCTCAGGCGGAATTTTAGGCAGAGGTATCGGTCAGTCGAGACAGAAGTATCTGTGGGTGCCCGAGCCTCACAACGATTTTATTTTCTCCATTGTATGTGAGGAATTGGGACTTGTAGGTGCACTTGTAATAATTCTGCTTTTCGCCCTGCTTGTATGGCGAGGCTTTACCATTGCAATGCACGCTCCCGATAAATTCGGTTCTTTAATGGCTATAGGTCTTACCTTTCAGGTAGGACTTCAGGCAATGCTTAATATTTGGGTTTTACTAATACTATACCGAATACGGGTATAAGCTTACCGTTTTTCAGCTATGGTGGTACCTCACTTGTAATACTCCTTGCCGAAATGGGAATAGTGCTTTCTATATCCCGTGGGGCAAATATTGAAAAGACCTAAGGAGGGTAAATATATGCATATTTTATTTGCAGGCGGCGGAACGGCAGGTCATATAAATCCTGCTTTAGCGGTGGCCGGCTATATTAAAGAGCGCCACCCTGATGCTAAAATCAGCTATATTGGCACAGCCGAAAAGTTAGAGGCAAAATTAGTACCCGAAAAGGGCTATGATTTTTACACAATAGATGTTGCAGGCTTTCAAAGAAAAATAACCCCTAAAAATATTGTAAAGAATATTTCGGCGGTTAAAAAGGCTGTGGTAGCCTCGTCCGACTCTAAGCGCTTTTTAAAGGAATTAAAGCCTGATGTAGTAGTGGGAACGGGCGGCTATGTAAGCGGTCCAGTTTTAAAAGAAGCACAAAAGCTTGGCATAAAGACAGCGATTCATGAACAAAATGCATTCCCCGGTGTTACTACTAAAATGTTAGCAGCCGGGGCTGACTGCGTAATGCTTGCAATGCCCGAAGCCGAAAAGCATTTAAAGCTTACAAAAAAGCCTGTAATTACGGGCAACCCTATAAGGGGAGAGCTACTTAAAATAACCAAAGCCGAGGCAAGGCAAAAATTAGGACTTGATAACCGTCCCTTAATCCTTTCCTTTGGCGGCTCATTGGGGGCTAGACGGGTCAACGAGGCGGTAACCGAGCTTATTAAATGGCACAACGGAACTGATAAGTTTTACCATATCCACGGTACGGGAAAAGCAGGGTATGAGACTATGAAGGAAGCCCTTAGCGGAATAACCCTTTCGGAGACCGTAGATGTAAGAGAATATATAACCGATATGGACGTCTGCATGGCGGCGGCTGATTTGGTAATTTGTAGGGCGGGGGCGATAACCCTCGGCGAATTGCAGGCTTGCGGTAAGCCGTCTGTCCTTATTCCGTCACCTTATGTTGCGGAAAATCATCAGTTCCACAATGCTATGACCCTGAAAAGGGCAGGGGCAGCGGATATTATCGAGGAAAAAGACCTTACGGGCGAAAAGCTGATAGATACCGTCAGTATGCTTATAGAAAACCCAACTAAGCTGTCACGAATGAGTGAGGCGGCAAAAAAGAGCGCAATTCTCAACGCAAACGAGCGAATTTACGAAATTATAATGAAACTCTACACAGGAGCATAAAAAAAGCCTGAAACGTGGCAAAATGTTAATTTCTGCATAGTATGGACTGTGAAACAATTTTACTTGTAGCGGGTGTTTTTATGTCAGAAATTACTGTAAACGGCGGCAGAAAGCTAACAGGCGAATTGAATATTCAGGGAGCTAAAAACAGTGTTCTGCCCGTGCTTGCCGCAACCATACTTTGTAAAGGCGAATGTGTTGTACATAATTGTCCGAGGCTTTCCGACGTGGAGACCTCTGTAAAAATCCTTTTGAATTTGGGCTGTAACTGCGTGCGTGACGGCTATTCCGTTGTGGTTGACAGCAGGGATATCTCCTCCTATGAAATACCCGAAAACCTTATGCGTGAAATGCGTTCCTCGGTAGTATTTTTAGGGGCGGTTATCGGCAGAATGGGTAAGGCGGTAATAAGCAGTCCGGGAGGATGCGAATTAGGTCCGAGACCTATTGATTTGCACCTTTCTGCCTTACGGCAAATGGGTGTACGGATAAATGAGGAGCACGGCTTTCTCTACTGTGATGCACCCGAGGGACTTAAAGGTACAGAAATAAATTTAAGCTTTCCGAGTGTAGGTGCTACCGAAAATATTATTTTGGCGGCGGCTACGGCTAAGGGAGTTACGGTTATTCACAATGCCGCAAGGGAGCCTGAAATCAGCGACCTTTCCGATTTTCTGAACTCTGCGGGCGCCCGTATTTACGGCAGCGGTTCTGATACAATTTATATTCACGGTGTTGAGCACGTAGGCTCTACGGAGCATACCATAATTCCCGACCGTATTGTAGCCGCAACCTATATGGCTTGTACCGCAGTAGCAGGGGGGAAGGTAACCCTAAACGGTGTTATGCCGTCTCATATGGTGGCAATACTTTCGGCTTTCAGGGAAAGCGGATGCGATATTTCGGTAACGGGTAAATCTCTTACCGTTTCGAGCCCTAAAAAAATTTCTAGAATTCCAACTATTAGAAGTCTTGTATACCCAGGCTTTCCTACCGATGCGGGACCCGTAGTAATAGCAATGCTTACTAAGGCTGACGGTACTTCGGTTTTTGTTGAAAATATTTTTGAAAACCGCTACCGTTATATAGACGAATTAAAGCGGCTGGGCGCTAAAATAAAAACCGAGGGCAAAATCGCCGTTATCGAGGGTGTAAATGAGCTTTCGGGCGCAGGCTGTAAATGTACCGATTTAAGGGGCGGTGCCGCACTTGTTACGGCGGCTCTGTCTGCTAAAGGAACTACAACAATAGGCGATATCCACCATATTGAGCGTGGATATGAGGATATAGTAGGAAATTTGAGACAGCTCAATGCAGATATCAGTATAAAGGAATGATTTTTTATCAAAAAGGCAGTTACTCAGGATGAATTTATCCGTAAGCGAATGGAACGTCAAAGACGAATAAGAAAGAGACGGCTTGTAATATTTTTCTGTTTCTTTATAGTTTTAATGATATGCATCGGCATAACCCTTTCGCTTACGGTGTTTTTTCCGATTGAAAATATAAAGGTTACGGGCAGTAATATTTATTCTGCCGAGGAAATTGTAAAACATTCGAGTATAACCGAGGGTGATAATCTTTTTACCGTAAGCCGAAAGCAAGCCGAGGATTTACTGAAAGGTACCTTGCCTTATGTGGAAACGGTGGAATTTAAAAGGGAGCTTCCGGGAACACTAACCGTTAAGGTCACCGATGCCGAGGAATTTGCTTGTTATAATATAAACGGCAGATTTTATACCGTAAGCGGTTCGGGCTGGGTGCTGAAGGAAACAAGCGAAAAGCCCCAGAACCTTGTGGAGATAGTTGTTAGTGATGCTGAATGTGAGGTAGGGGGTGAAATCACCTTTACGGATGACCGTCCGCCTGATATAATCGACGAAATCTTAAATTCTCTTTACGAGGTCGGGCTTACCGCAAACCAAATCGATGTCAGCGATAAAATTGCTATCTCGGTTAAGGTTGAGGGCAGATTTAATGTTTATTTGGGAACTTCTAATAATATATATGAGAAGATACGGCATCTAAACGGTATGATAGAGAGTATTGCCCCCGAAAAGTCGGGTGATATTAACCTTAGTATGTGGACAAGCAGTAATACAAAGGGTACCTTTATCGAGAAAACCGAATAAATTTTAAAAAAATTACAAAATTGTAATAAAACTATTGAAATTTAAAAAAATATATGTTAATATCTTAGTATATGACAGTAAAAAGCGGAAATTTACATAAATACGGAGGAATAAAAAATGCCATTTGAAGTAGCAGAGAATGAAGCAAATGTAGTACAGATTAAAGTTGTCGGTGTAGGCGGCGGCGGCGGAAACGCTATCAACCGCATGGTAGACGCCGGCGTTAAGGGTGTTGAATTTGTTGCAGTCAACACAGATAAAGCGGCTTTATTAAAGTCAAAAGCAAACACCAAAATCCAAATCGGTGACAAAACCACCGCCGGTATGGGTGCAGGCGGTAACCCCAATAACGGACGTGCCGCTGCTGAGGAGTCTAAGGACGAGATTGCAGCCGCTATCCGCAGTGCAGATATGATTTTCATTACCGCAGGTATGGGCGGCGGTACAGGTACAGGTGCAGCTCCCGTAGTAGCGGCTATCGCTAAGGAGCTCGGTATTCTTACCGTTGGTATCGTTACAAAGCCCTTCGCTTTCGAGGGTAAAAAGCGTATGACTCAGGCAGAGGCTGGTATCGCCGCTTTGCGTGAGCAGGTGGACAGCCTTGTGGTTATCCCCAATGAGCGCTTAAAGTTCGTTTCCGAGCAGAAAATCACCTTTAAGAATGCATTTGATATCGCTGATGATGTTCTGCGTCAGGGTGTTCAGAGCATTTCCGAGCTTATTAACGTTACAGCTCTCGTTAACCTCGAC
>JAFUOL010000092.1 GCA_017481865.1 Clostridia bacterium
CTTACCGGGCATGATAGAGGAGCCGGGCTCATTTTCGGGGATGAATATTTCACCTAAACCGTCACGGGGACCCGAAGCCAGCCAGCGAACGTCATTGGCAATCTTCATCATATCACAGGCAAGAGCCTTGATTGCGCCGTGGGCGAATACAAGCTCATCCTTAGAGGTAAGGGCATGGAATTTGTTAGCGGCAGTCTTAAAGGGCTTGCCTGTAATTTTGCCTACCTCATCTGCTACCTGTTCTGCAAAGCCTTTGGGAGCATTAAGTCCTGTTCCTACGGCAGTTCCGCCAAGCGCTAATTCGTATAGGGGCTCTACTGCACGCTTGATAAGCTCAACGTCCTTTTCAAGGCTTGAACGCCAGCCACTTATTTCCTGACTGAACTTAATGGGTGTAGCATCCTGCAAATGGGTACGTCCGCTCTTTACAATACCCTCGTTTTCCTTTTCAAGGCGCTTAAAGGTTTCAATAAGTACCTCTACTGCGGGGATAAGCTTGTTTTCCAAAGCCAAAACAGCGGCAATGTGCATAGCGGTGGGGAAGGTATCGTTAGACGACTGGCTCATATTAACGTCATCATTGGGGTGTAAAAGCTTTTTGCCCAGTATCTCATTTCCACGGTTGGCAATAACCTCGTTAGCGTTCATGTTGGACTGTGTGCCCGAGCCTGTCTGCCAAACAACAAGGGGGAAGTGGCTGTTAAGCTCGCCTGACATAACCTCGTCACACGCCTTCATAACAGCGCCTAATTTTTCGTCGGTCATCTTTTCCGGCTTCAAAGAATTGTTAGTAATAGCCGCAGCCTTTTTAAGGACACCAAAAGCGTTTATGATTTCCATAGGCATGGTTTCAATTCCTACACCTATTTCAAAATTCTCATGGCTTCTCTGGGTCTGGGCTGCCCATAAGCGGTCGCTTGGTACCTTAACCTCGCCCATAGAGTCATGTTCAATACGGTAATCCATTATATTCATCCTTTCAATATAATTAAAGTGTTATACTGTTTATAACGTTTTTAAGGCTTTCAGCACTCTTTTTAAGGTCGTTGAGTTCCTTTTCGTTAAGGGGAAGCATTACCTTGCTGTGTGCGCCCTTGTTGCCTACAACATTAACAAGGCTTAAGCAAACATCGTCAATACCGTATTCACCGTGAAGCATGGTAGATACTGTCATAGTAGTATCAATACCGCTCAAAAGACATTTACAGATATGACATACCGACATGGATACTGCATAGAAGGTAGCACCCTTACGCTGAATAACTCTTGCGCCCGACTTACGTACATATTCCTCAACCTCATTGCGCTTGAGCTCAGGATAATCGCCTTCGGCATTAAGAACAGACTTGCCGTAATCCTCAACAGGAACGTTTGAGATATTTGCAATAGACCACGGGATAAAGGAGGAATCGCCGTGCTCGCCTAAAACGTAGGCATGTACATTCTGCTGGCTTACGGAATAATATTCCGAAATTCTCGAACGCAGACGTGCGGTATCAAGAATTGTACCCGAACCGATAATTCTTTGCTCGGGAATACCCGAATATTTGCAGAAAGCATATGTAAGAACATCAACAGGGTTACTTACTATTACATATGTAGCGTCAGGAGCGTAGCGTGTGATTTCGGGGGTAATGGATTTTAGGATGTTTACATTTACCTGTGCTAAATCAAGTCTTGACTGACCGGGCTTTCTTGCTACACCTGAGGTAATAACTACAATGTCAGAGCCTGCGGCATCGGAATAATTACCTGCGTAAATAGAGCATGGGTTGCAGAAGGGAGTACCCTGGCGGATGTCCAAAGCCTCACCTAAGGCCTTTTCGCCGTTAATGTCTATCATAACGATATCCGAAGCGATACCTGTGATAGCCAAGGTGTAGGCGATGGTTGAACCTACGCTGCCTGTTCCGATTACTGTGATTTTGTTCATAAAATCTCCTCACTTAATATTCATTTATTTTTAATAAATTTTTTATGTATTATATTTTCGACTTAATTTCCTTTTCAAAAAAGTCGTCTACCGTTTCGGGGTCGACCGAGAAAACCTCGTCATTAACACTAACCGAAACACCGGGCTTGCAGAGTCCCATACAAAAAGCACCACGGAAGTCGATTTTTTCCGAAAGTCCGTTTTGCTCTATTAAGCATTGCAGACGGTTCAGAACCTTACGGGAACCTTTGATATGGCATGAGCTGCCGATACAAACCGAAACATTTACCATGTCATTTCTCCTTTCTTAATTGCGTGCAGCAGGGATATACCCAAAACACCCCACTCTACATATATGTTATTATTTTAACAAACTTCTCGACATTTTTCAACTGTTAAAACGAAAAAAAAGAAATATTTATTATAATTTTTTTTGGTTACTGTTACTACAATAATAATATTAAAGAAAATAAGGTCAAGAAATCAGAAATTTTTTCGCTTTAAAGTGTTGACAAAATGAAAAAAAGGTGTTATAATACCGAAAAGCTAAAAAAGATAACACGTTGAAATGGAAAAGTAAACAGTTTAAAAAGCTTTTCAGAGAGATGCCGTTTGGTGCGAGGCATCAGGCGGAATTGTTGAACTCGCCATGGAGTGGCTGTATTGAATTTAAGTAAATGCAGACGGGAACTCCCGTAACAGAGTTAAGGTGTGTCGGCATCTGAGGTGCATCCTTTATTGGATGAAGAAGAGTGGTACCGCGGAAGAATGGGATTTTAACGCTTTCGTCTCTTTGAATTATCTGTGGATAACAAAGAGGCGGAGGCTTTTTTATTTAACCGCTCAAGGTATCCCGATGGAGGTAGAATATGCAAACAGAAAAAATGACAGGCTCACGTATCGTTATCGAAACCCTTATCGAGCAGGGTGTAACCGATGTATTCGGATATCCCGGCGGTCAGGTGCTTAATATTTACGATGAGCTTTATAAGGCGAGCGACCGTATAAATCATGTGCTTACCGCTCATGAGCAGGGCGCTTCCCATGCGGCGGACGGTTATTCGAGAGTTACCGGTAAGGTAGGTGTAGTAATCGCTACTTCAGGTCCCGGAGCTACCAACCTTGTAACCGGAATTGCGACAGCTATGCTTGACTCCATTCCTATGGTAGCAATTACGGGCAACGTGCCTACCACCCTTATCGGTAAGGACAGCTTTCAGGAAATAAATATCACGGGTGTTACACTCCCCATAACAAAGCACAATTATTTTGTAAGCGATGTTAATGAGTTGGCGGACACTATACGTGAGGCATTCCAGATTGCAAAATCAGGCAGACCGGGTCCTGTGCTTATCGATATTCCAAAGGATGTTCAGGTGGCGGAATGTGAGTTTGAGTTTAAGGGTTTAGTTCCCGCAACCAAACAGCCCGAAGCGCCTGACTGTGATATTGACAAAGCGGTGGAGCTTATCAATAAAGCCAAAAGACCTTACATATATATAGGCGGCGGTGCCGCAGGAGCAGGCATGACCGCAGATGTTGAGGCACTTGCCGAAAAGCTTGACGGATATATAGGCTGTACCTTTATGGGACTTTCGGCAATACCAAATTCCTATGAGCGTTTTTTGGGTATGCAGGGAATGCACGGTCAGTTTGCCTCGTCTATGGCTAATAAGGAGGCTGACCTTATAATAGGTGTAGGTGTCCGTTTCAGTGATAGAGCTACAGGCAATACTGCTAAGTATTCGAAGAACGCTAAGATAATTCAACTTGATACCGACCTTTCGGAAATAAATAAGAATGTAAAGGTTGAGTTAGGTCTCATAGGCGATATAGTTTCCTCCCTTAAGCGGATTTTAGAACGCTGTGAAGCTAAAACAAATCCCGAATGGAGGGAAATCGTTGAAGGCTTCAAGGCAAAGGGTAAGAGCATAAGCGACGAGGCTGAAAGACGCTCAAAAGGTGCTATGACACCTAAAAAGATATTCGATATTATTAACGAAATTAAGGATGCAGACACCGTTATAGCCACAGATGTCGGTCAGCACCAGATGTGGGCGGCACAGTATACAGACTTTGAAAAGCCCCGCAGATTTGCTTCAAGCGGAGGCTTGGGTACAATGGGCTACGGTCTGGGAGCGGCTATCGGCGCACAGATAGCAAGCGGTGACAAGACGATTCTTATAACAGGTGACGGCAGTTTCGGCATGAATCTTAACGAGCTTGCAACGGCGGTTTCCTACAACACACCTGTTATCATAGTTGTTATGAATAACGGTGTGCTGGGTATGGTACGCCAATGGCAGACCCTTTTCTACGGCAAGCGTTATTCCAATACCGTGCTCGACCGCAAGACCGATTTTGTAAAGCTTAGTGAAGCTTTCGGAGCAAAAGCCGAAAGAGTTGCTACCTTAGATGAATTCAGAGCCGCTTTCAAAAATGCCATGGAGCATGACGGCCCTTACCTTATAGATACACTTATAGATATGGATGAATTCGTTCTTCCTATGCTTCCTCCCGGAGGCTCTATAGATGATATTATCACAACTAAGGAGGCGAAAGTGTGAGAAGTGTAATTGCGGTATATGTTGAAAACAAGTACGGCGTGCTGACACGTGTATCGGGTTTGTTTATGCGCAGGGGATTTAATATAGATTCTCTCACGGTAGGCGAAACCGACGACCCTAAGTTTTCTCGAATTACCATCACCCTGAACGGTGACGATTATGCCCGTGAACAGCTTATAAATCAGCTTAAAAAGCTGCATAACATAAAGCAGGTAAAGCTTTTGGAAAGCGGTTCCTCGGTAGAGCGTGAGCTTATGCTTATTAAGGTGGCAAACACAGCCGAAACCAGAAGTGAAATCATGGCGGCGGTAGAAATTTACCGTGCTAAAATAATTGATTACACTACAGCGGCTTTGTGTATCGAGGTTACGGGTGAGCCTTCAAAAATCAATGCGTTTATAGAGGTTTTAAAGCCTTTGGGAATCATTGAAATGTGCCGTACGGGTGTTGTAGCACTCGAACGTGGCGGAAGTATAATGGAAAAGTAAATTTTAAAAAATTATTTTTAAGGAGAAATATTTATGCAAAACATTTATTATCAGCAGGACTGCAATCTTTCAAAGCTTAACGGTAAAACCGTTGCTATCATAGGCTACGGCTCACAGGGTCACGCACATGCCCTTAACCTTAAGGATTCGGGTGTAGACGTTATCGTTGGTCTTTACGAGGGCTCCAAGAGCTGGGCAAAGGCAGAGGCTCAGGGTCTTAAGGTTATGACTTCTGCCGAGGCTGCTAAAAACGCAGACCTTATCATGATTCTTATTAACGACGAAAAGCAGGCTAAGCTTTATAAGGAAAGTATTGAGCCCAACCTTACCGAGGGTAAGACCTTGGCATTTGCACACGGCTTTAACATCCATTTCGGCTGCATTAAGCCTCCCAAGAATGTTAACGTTATCATGGTAGCTCCTAAGGGCCCCGGTCATACTGTTCGCAGTGAGTATCAGGTAGGTAAGGGTGTTCCTTGTCTCGTAGCTGTCCATCAGGATGCTACAGGTGACGCTCTCGATATCGCTTTGGCTTATGCATTAGGCATCGGCGGAGCAAGAGCAGGTGTGCTTGAGACTACATTCCGCACCGAGACCGAAACCGACCTTTTCGGTGAGCAGGCTGTACTTTGCGGCGGTGTTTGCGCACTTATGCAGGCAGGCTTTGAGACCTTGGTTGAGGCAGGCTATGATGCAAGAAACGCTTATTTCGAGTGTATCCACGAAATGAAGCTTATCGTTGACCTTATTTATCAGAGCGGTTTCGAGGGTATGCGTTATTCTATCTCCAACACCGCTGAGTACGGTGACTACATAACAGGACCCAAGATTATCACAGACGAGACCAAGAAGGCTATGAAAAAGGTACTTTCCGACATTCAGGATGGTACATTTGCTAAGGACTTCTTACTTGATATGTCAGATGCGGGCAGTCAGGTTCACTTTGGTGCTATGAGAAAGATAGCTGCTGAGCATCCCTCCGAGACAGTAGGTAAGGAAATCCGCAAGCTCTATAGCTGGAGCGACGAGGATAAGCTCATCAACAACTAATAACTACTAAATATTTAACGGGGATAAAATCATGATTAAGGAAAAAATCGTAGACGGATTTAACAATGCTCCCCACCGCAGTCTGTACCACGCTTTAGGACTGACTGCCGAGGAGCAGTCAAGACCGCTTATAGGAATTGTTAGCTCCTATAACGAGATTGTACCGGGACATATGAATATTGATAAAATAGTAAATGCCGTAAAAATGGGCGTTGCAATGGCAGGGGGAACACCTATCGTATTTCCTGCTATTGCTGTGTGTGACGGTATTGCTATGGGTCATACAGGAATGAAGTATTCCCTTATAACCCGTGACCTTATTGCCGACTCTACCGAGGCTATGGTTTTAGCTCACGGCTTCGACGGTCTTGTAATGGTTCCTAACTGTGATAAGAACGTCCCCGGACTTTTAATGGCGGCGGCAAGGGTAAATATACCCACCGTTTTCGTAAGCGGAGGCCCCATGCTTGCAGGCAGGGTAGACGGTAAAAAGACCAGTCTTTCCAGTATGTTTGAGGCGGTAGGTGCTTATAAGGCAGGTAAGATTGACGATAATCAGCTTCGTGTATGCGAAGAAAATACCTGTCCCACCTGCGGCTCATGCTCGGGTATGTATACCGCTAACTCCATGAACTGCTTAACAGAGGTTCTTGGTATGGGACTTAAAGGCAACGGTACTATTCCTGCGGTTTATTCTGCAAGAATAGAGCTTGCAAAGCATGCAGGCATGCAGGTTATGGAGCTTGTTAAAAAGAATATCCGCCCTCGGGACATCATGACCGAGGCGGCTATAAAGAACGCTCTTACTGCTGATATGGCGCTGGGCTGTTCGACTAACAGTATGCTCCACCTTCCTGCAATCGCCAACGAATGCGGTGTTGAATTTAACCTTAATATGGCAAACGAGGTAAGCGAAAAGACCCCCAACCTTTGCCATTTAGCTCCGGCAGGTCACACCTATATGGAGGATTTGAACGAGGCAGGCGGTGTTTATGCCGTACTTAAGGAGCTTACTAAATTAGGTCTTTTGGATACCTCTGTTATGACCTGCACGGGTAAGACATTAGGCGAAAACATTGAGAGCGCAGTAAATAAGGATACCGAGGTTATCCGTACTGTAGATAATCCCTACAGTAAAACCGGCGGTATTGCAGTGCTTCGAGGAAATATAGCACCTGACGGCTGTGTAGTAAAGCGCAGTGCAGTAGCCCCTGAAATGTTAGTGCATGAAGGTCCTGCAAAGGTTTTTGACTGCGAGGAGGATGCTATATCCGCTATTTACGCAGGCAAAATCCTAAAGGGTGACGTTGTGGTTATCCGCTACGAAGGTCCTGCAGGAGGACCGGGTATGAGAGAGATGCTTAACCCCACCTCCGCTATAGCAGGTATGGGACTTGATAAGGATGTAGCTCTTATTACCGACGGCCGTTTCTCAGGCGCTACAAGAGGTGCTTCCATAGGTCACGTTTCACCCGAGGCGGTAAGCGGCGGACTTATAGCCTACGTTAAGGACGGAGATATTATTTCTATAAATATCCCCGAATACTCTATTGAATTAAAGGTTTCCGAAAGTGAGCTTAATGCCCGTAAGGAAACTATGGAAATTAAGAAAAAGACCGATATAAAAGGCGCTCTGGCAAGATATGCTTCTCAGGTAAGCTCTGCCGATAAGGGTGCGGTCATCAATAAGTTTAAGGACTGACAGTATGACTGACATGGATTTAAAAGGATTAGGAATACAGCTTAGCTTGCTAAGTGTTTTCCGAGGAATATTAAAGACTGACACAATGTCATCACTTTTGAAGTTCTTAACAGTTGATGTTGATTTATCACTTCGTACAAGGCTTTACGGCGAGTTTGTGTATTCCCTCAGGGAGGATAATTATTCCTTTTCGGATTTTCTCAAACGCACTGTTTATGCCGACGAGAATAAATACGTTATAGGCACAGCACAGGGAAAAAAGCTGCCCGAAGCACTTGTAAGCAATGCCAAAGCAGAGCTTTCTCTGTTTTCAAGCCTTACAAGGCTTGATGCCGATACTTTGTGCAAAAGCTTAAGCTATAGCGGATATATCCCAAGGTTTTCTAACACCGCTGTTGATTTTGAAAAAACCTACGAGGAAAGACTTAGTAATATCGGCAAGTATGGCTACGGTGTTTTCTCGAGTGCTAAGATGTTCCGTGTAGAGGGTCAGGATATACTCCCCGTTGAGGCGGCGGACGATATTTCTGCTGACAGCTTTGTAGGCTATAAGCAGGAGCGTCAAAAGGTATTTGATAATACGAAGGCTCTTATTGACGGCAAGCCTGCCGCAAATGTTCTGCTGTTCGGCGACGCAGGAACGGGTAAATCCTCTACAGTAAAGGCATGTGTAAACCGCTTTTACGGCGACGGTGTACGGCTTATCGAGCTTAGAAAGGATCAGCTTTTAAGCCTTTCGTCTATAATGGACAGGATTGCCGAAAATCCCCTTAAATTCATTATTTTTATTGATGATTTGTCCTTTAATAAGAATGATGATTGCTTCAGTATGCTGAAAGCCGCATTGGAGGGCTCGGCATCTGCTAAAGCTCATAATGCGGTGATTTATGCCACCAGTAACAGACGGCATATTGTAAAGGAAACCTTTTCCGACAGAGCAACCTCTGACGATATACATCACAATGATACTGTTCAGGAGCTTATGTCTCTGTCCGACCGTTTCGGTCTTACCGTTTATTTCGGCAAGCCCGATAAGGCACTTTATTTGCAGATAGTACATAGTCTCGCACGTAAAAACGGCATTGAAATTGAGCAAAACGAGCTTGATATTAAAGCTGAGGCATTCGCCCTCAGTAAGGGTAGCCGTTCACCCCGTGCGGCAGAGCAGTTTATAAACAGTTTGATATAGAGTGGTAAAAAATTATGGAAAATACTTTAACCCTTGATAATGTATACAGAGCCAATTATGTCCTCAAAAATGTAGTGAGAACTACCGATGTTATCTATGCGCCTAAGCTTAAAAAGGGAGCAGAAATATACCTAAAGACCGAAAATTTGCAGGTTACAGGCTCCTTTAAGGTGCGTGGTGCATATTACAAAATGTCACAGCTGACAGATGAGGAAAAAAGCCGTGGTGTTATAGCCTGTTCGGCAGGAAACCACGCTCAGGGAGTGGCACTTGCCGCCAGAGAAAACGGCATAAAGGCGGTTATCTGCCTGCCTGACGGTGCTCCCATTTCTAAAGTTGAGGCTACTAAAAGCTACGGTGCTGAAATCTGCCTTGTTGAGGGCGTTTATGACGATGCTTATAAAAAGGCACAGGAATTGCGTGACGAGAACGGCTATACCTTTATTCACCCCTTTAATGACCCCGATGTAATCGCAGGTCAGGGAACTATCGCCTTAGAGCTTGCCGAGCAGGTGCCTGATTTGGATGCCGTTATAGTTCCTATCGGCGGAGGCGGACTTATTTCGGGTGTTGCCTATACCATTAAATCACTTAATCCTAATGTTAAGGTATACGGTGTTCAGGCTTCGGGCGCTCCGTCAATGCTTAATTCTATTCACGATTCCCATATTGAAAGACTGGAGTCTGTATTCACTATTGCGGACGGTATTGCCGTAAAAGAACCCGGCTCTCTTACATATGACATTTGCTCAAAATATGTTGACGAAATCGTAACCGTTACAGATGATGAAATTTCGGCTGCTATTTTAGCTCTTATGGAGCAGCACAAGCTTGTAACCGAGGGCGCAGGTGCTGTAGCAGTAGCCGCAGCAATGTTCGATAAGGTGGATATAAAGGGTAAAAAGACCGTTTGCCTGCTTTCGGGCGGAAATATTGACGTTACAATACTTTCCCGTGTTATCGCAAGAGGTCTTTTAATGTCGGGCAGAAGCTGTCAGTTAACAATTGAGCTTATGGATAAGCCGGGTCAGCTTATGAACGTATCCCGTATTATTGCGGCGGAGGGCGGTAACGTTACCTCTGTTCACCACGAACACTCCAACGAGGGCTCGGACGTTAACGGCTGTTATCTAAGGGTTACCCTTGAAACCAGAAACTTTGAACATATTGAGAAAATCAAAAAAGCTCTTACCGATTTCGGTATAAAGCTTATTTAGGAGGAAATGTCATGTTAGAGAAAATTTCTACACCTAATGCACCTAAGGCAATAGGCCCTTATTCACAGGCTGTAAAGGTTGGTAATATGCTATATACTTCGGGTCAGATAGCTTTAGACCCCGTAAGCGGAAACCTATCGGGTGATGATATAGCCGCTCAAACCGAAAGAGTAATGCAGAACCTTTCGGCCGTACTTAAAGAGGCTGGCACTTCCTTTGACAATGTAATAAAAACCACCTGTTTTTTGGCTGATATAGCCGATTTTTCCGCATTTAACGAAGTTTACGGAAAATATATAACCTCAGCACCTGCAAGAAGCTGTGTTGCGGTAAAGGATTTACCTAAAGGTGCTTTAGTTGAGGTTGAGGTAATTGCTACCGTAGAATAAATTTAAGGAGCAACATCCATGATAAATACACAGAAATATACCCGTCAGTTTTTCCCCGTGAAAAACCCTACAAGGAAATGGGCGGATAAAACATATATTGAAAAGGCACCGACCTGGTGTTCTGTCGATTTGCGTGACGGTAATCAGTCCCTTATTATTCCTATGAGCCTTGAG
Source organism: Clostridia bacterium (assembly GCA_017481865.1). Classification (GTDB taxonomy): domain Bacteria; phylum Bacillota; class Clostridia; order Oscillospirales; family Acutalibacteraceae; genus UBA737. Next base: position 10,710 of record JAFUOL010000092.1, read on the forward strand.
GAAAAGCTTGAATTTTTCAAGCTGCTTGTAAAGGTAGGCTTTAAGGAAATAGAGGTTGGCTTTCCTGCCGCAAGCGAGACCGAATACACCTTTTTAAGAACCCTTATTGATAATAATATGATTCCCGACGATGTTACCGTTCAGGTGCTGACACAAAGCCGTGAGCATATCATCCGTAAGACCTTTGAGGCGCTTAAGGGCTGTAAGAACGCTATCGTTCACCTTTATAATTCTACCTCTTTGGCTCAGCGTGAGCAGGTTTTCAGAAAATCAAAAGAGGAAATTATTAAAATCGCTACCGATGGTGCAGAGCTTTTCGAGAAAATAGCAAAGGAAACGGGAACAAACTACAGATATGAGTATTCTCCCGAATCCTTTACAGGTACCGAGCCTGAATTTGCGCTGGAAATCTGTAATGCCGTGCTTGATGTTTGGAGGCCCACGCCTGACAGAAAGGCGATTATCAATCTGCCCGTAACTGTTGAGCTTTCCTCGCCCCATGTTTATGCCGATCAGGTAGAATACATGTGCGATAATTTAAAATACAGAGATGCCGTTGAGGTATCCTTGCATCCTCATAATGACCGTGGCTGTGCCGTAGCCGACTCCGAGCTTGGCATTTTAGCAGGTGCTGACAGAATTGAGGGTACACTTTTCGGTAACGGCGAGCGTACAGGTAACGTTGATATCGTTACATTGGCTCTTAATATGTATGCTCAGGGTGTTGAACCTGAGCTTGATTTTACAAATATGCCCGAAATAGCCGAGCTTTACGAAAGGGTTACAAGAATGCAGGTCTACGACCGTCAGCCCTATGCAGGTAAGCTTGTTTTTGCGGCATTCTCAGGCTCTCATCAGGATGCTATTGCTAAGGGTATGAAGTGGCGTGATGAGAAAAACTGCGACACTTGGACTGTACCTTACTTGCCTATAGACCCCAACGATGTAGGCAGGGAATATGAGACCGATGTTATCCGTATCAATTCCCAGTCGGGCAAGGGCGGTATCGGCTATCTGCTTGAACATAACTTCGGTTATGTACTTCCCCCAAAGATGCGTGAGGATGTAGGCTACACCGTAAAGAGTGTTTCCGACCATGCTCATGCCGAGCTTTCACCTAAAGAAGTGCTCCAAGTATTTACTGATACATACGTAAATATAAACAATCACATTAAGCTTGTGGATTACCACTTTGTACGTACACCTGATATCAGGGTTATGCTCACAGTAGAAATCGATGGTGAAACCTACGAGCTCACCGCAGGCGGTAACGGCAGACTTGATGCTGTAAGTAATGCCGTTAAAAAGCAGCTCGATATCGAATTTTCCGAGCTTACTTATGAGGAACACGCTCTTACAAAAGGCTCGTCCTCTCAGGCGATAACCTACGTAAGTATTACTATGGAAAACGGCAAAAAGGTATGGGGCGCAGGTATCCACGATGATATTATCGCCTCGTCTATAAATGCTTTATTCTCGGCTATCAACCGTGGAATGTAAGCTTTCTTAAAGGAGGTAATCAGGTTATGGGTATGACCATGACTCAAAAAATATTGGCTTCTCACGCAGGAATGGAAAGCGTGACTGCCGGTCAGCTTATCAGCGCAAAGTTGGATATCGTGCTTGGTAATGATATTACAACTCCTGTAGCTGTAAACGAATTTAAAAAGGCAGGCTTTACCGATGTTTTCGATAAGGACCGTATTGCGATAGTTTTAGACCATTTTGTTCCCAATAAGGATATTAAGGCAGCTGAACAGTCCAAAACCTGCCGTGAATTTGCCTGTTCACATTGCGTAAGCCATTTTTATGATGTAGGAAAAATGGGAATCGAGCACGCACTTTTGCCTGAGCAGGGTGTAGTTACTGCCGGCGACTGCATTATCGGTGCTGATAGCCATACTTGTACTTATGGCGCATTAGGTGCATTTTCTACAGGTGTAGGCTCTACCGATATGGCGGCAGGCATGGCAACAGGGACTGCTTGGTTTAAGGTGCCCTCTGCTATTAAATTTAATCTTACAGGTAAATTACCCTGTAATTGTAGCGGTAATGATGTAATTCTTACCATTATAGGTATGATTGGTGTTGACGGCGCTCTTTATAAGAGTATGGAGTTTGTAGGTGAGGGCGCACACAGCCTTTCTATGGACGACCGTCTTTGCATCTGCAACATGGCTATTGAAGCAGGCGCTAAAAACGGAATTTTCCCCGTAGATGATGTAACTTTAGATTATCTTAAGGGTAGAAGTGAGCGTGAGCCTGTGGTTTTCGAGGCTGACGCTGATGCCGAATACGAAAGGGTTATTGATATTGCTTTATCTGAAATCGTTCCTACAGTAAGCTGCCCCCATTTGCCCGAAAATACCCACCCTGCAAAGGAATTAGGGGATATTAAGGTAGACCAAGTTGTAATCGGCAGCTGTACTAACGGACGTATGGAGGATATGGAAACCGCATACCGTATTTTAAAGGGCAATAAGGTAGCTGACGGTGTTCGTTGTATCATTATTCCTGCTACTATGCAGATTTACCGTGACTGCGTTGAAAAGGGCTATATTACCGCATTTATTGATGCAGGTGCAGTTGTTTCTACACCTACCTGCGGACCTTGTCTTGGCGGTTATATGGGAATTTTAGCCGCAGGGGAGAGATGTATTGCCACTACAAACCGTAACTTTGTAGGCAGAATGGGTCATACTGAAAGCGAAGTATACCTTGCAAGCCCTGCTACGGCGGCGACAAGTGCTCTTACAGGCTACATCACCGCACCTAAGGAGGTTTAATATATGAACACTCAAGGAAAAGTTTTCAAATACCCTGACAATGTTGATACCGACGTTATAATCCCTGCCCGTTACCTTAATACCCCCAATGCACAGGAATTGGCGCTCCATTGTATGGAGGATATCGACGCCGAGTTTGTTAAAAATGTAAACGAGGGCGACGTTATGGTAGCAGGCTGGAACTTCGGTTGCGGCTCCTCCCGTGAGCACGCTCCTTTGGTTATAAAGACCTGCAAGACAGGCTGCGTTATCGCAAAAAGCTTTGCACGTATTTTCTACCGCAATGCGATAAATATCGGACTTCCTATTTTGGAGTGTCCCGAAGCGGCTGAGGAAATAAACGCAGGTGATGAAGTAAAGGTGGATTTCGATACAGGTGTTATCACCGATATCACTACAGGTAAAAACTATAAGGCTCAGCCTTTCCCACCCTTTATTCAGAATATCATAACCAAAGGCGGTTTGCTTGCCTCTTTAAAGGAGAATTAAACCTTATGAATAAGAAAATTACAGTACTCCCCGGTGACGGTATAGGCCCTGAAATTGTAAACGAAGCTATAAAGGTGCTTAATAAGGTAGCCGATAAATACGGTCATAGCTTTGACTATAAATATGTTGATATTGGCGGTTGCTCTATTGATAAATTCGGCGTGCCGATAACCGATGAGGGAATGGAAAAATGCAAAAATTCCGATAGTGTTCTTTTAGGCGCTGTAGGCGGACCTAAGTGGGATAATGTAGACCCCTCGGTCCGCCCCGAAAAGGCATTGTTAGCTGTTAGAAAGGAACTTGGACTCTTTGCAAATTTGCGTCCCACAAAGCTTTTTCCACAGCTTGCAGATGCTTCTCCCTTAAAGCAGGAAATAGTAGGCGGCGGTATAGATCTGCTTATCGTCCGTGAGCTTACAGGCGGTGTATACTTCGGTAGCCGTAAGACCGAGGAAGTAAATGGCGAAATGGTAGCAACCGATATTATGCCCTATAGTGAAAGTGAAATCGAGCGTATAGGCAGGGTAGGCTTTGAAACTGCTATGAAGCGTGGCAAAAAGTTAGCATCTGTTGACAAAGCTAACGTGCTTGATACATCACGCCTTTGGAGAAAGACCATGCATAAGCTTTCCGAGGAATACCCCGAGGTTGAGTACAGCGATATTCTTGTGGATAATACTGCTATGCAGCTTATTAAAAACCCTACCCAGTTTGATGTACTGGTTACCGAGAATATGTTCGGTGATATTCTGTCCGACGAGGCTTCTATGCTTACAGGCTCTATCGGTATGATGCCTTCGGCATCCCTTTCTTCGGGAACGCTGGGTATGTACGAGCCTATCCACGGCTCTGCACCCGATATTGCAGGAATGAATATAGCCAACCCATTGGGAACTATTCTTTCCGCCGCTATGATGCTTAGATACTCCTTCGATATGTCGGCGGAGGCTGATGCTATCGAGGCGGCAGTAAATAAGGTTCTTGACGACGGTTACCGCACGGGCGACATCATGCAGGACGGCTGTAATAAAGTCACCTGCAGCGAAATGGGCGATTTGGTAGCAGAAAGAATTTGATTTATATGTATTTTAACGGCAGTGTAGCTTTTTGCTTTACTGCCGTTGAAAATTTACAAACTAATTTATTTGGATTTTCAAAAAAATACGGTAAAAACAAAAAATTTAAAAAAATTTAAAATAATACTTGATTTTATAAGAAAGATGTGTTATTATACTATGGCGGTCAAAAAACCGCATTTGCGCTGATAGCTCAGCTGGATAGAGCGTCTGGCTACGGACCAGAAGGTCGGGAGTTCGAATCTTCTTCAGCGCGCCAAATAGGAACTTAACTGAAAGGTTAGGTTCCTATTTTTTATGCATTTTTTAATTTGCAAATTCCGATTTTTAATTTTCCTCAATCATATCATAGAGTCCTTTTATTACAGTACTTAAATTTCCTATTCCGTCTATAAGTCCTTCCTTTACGGCTCGTTCTCCCGAAAGGACTGACCCTACGTCGGTTACCATTTCACCTGTATTCATCATAAGCTCGGTAAAACGGTTGGAGGTGATTTTGGAATTTCTTACTACAAAATCGGTAATTCTCCCTTGCATGCGTGCAAAATGGTTCATCATCTGTGGAACTCCGATTACAAGCCCGTTAGTTCTTACAGGGTGTACCGTCATGGTAGCAGACGGCGCTATAAAAGACTTTTTAGCCGATACCGCTAAGGGTACACCTATTGAATGTCCGCCTCCTAAAACAAAAGAAACGGTAGGCTTTTCCATGCCCGAAATAAGCTCGGCAATAGCAAGTCCTGCCTCAACGTCACCGCCTACGGTGTTGAGAATTATCAGCAGCCCCTCAATTTCGGGTGTTTCCTCAATAGCCACAAGCTGGGGTATTACATGCTCATACTTTGTGGTTTTATTCTGCTCTGGCAGTACATTATGTCCCTCGATTTCGCCGATTATTGTAAGACAATGTATCTTGTGCTTACCCTTAAAAGTGGTAAGACTTCCCATTTCCTTGATTTCCTCAAGCTCATCAGAGGTAGTTTTATTTTGATTTTTTTCTTCGTTGTTCATAGCCTTCACTCCCGAAATAGTATTAGCATTTAGATTTATTTCATACTAAAAGTGCAAAATTTATGTCTGATTTACAGTTCCGAAAAGCCAATACTTGAAAAAACTGTTAAAATATAGTAAAATCAAGTTGTATATTTGATTATTAAGGAGCCTGCTATGGAACACAAGGAAAAGTTGCTTCGTCCCAAGGGTAATATAAGCCGAGGAGTTTTACTGCCACATCTTAAAAAGACGGCGGAATATGAAACCGTGGTTTTAAAGGATGTAGCTGAGGTGCGTATACCCTTAAGCCAGCATATAGGCACCCCGGCTGAACCGATTGTTAAAAAAGGGGATAAGGTGTTTGTAGGAACACTTATCGCAAGGGCAAACGGGTATGTAAGCGCAGGCGTTCATTCCTCGGTTTCGGGAACGGTTAAGGGCGTAGAGGAAAATGCCAATAACGGCAAATGTATTCTAATAGAATCTGACGGTGCTTATGAAACCGAGCCTTCATTGAAAACCCGTGAAGTGAAAACCGCAAAGGATCTTAGTTTGGCGGCGGCAGAATGCGGTCTTGTGGGTCTTGGAGGAGCAGGCTTTCCTACAAGTGTTAAGCTTGATGTTAAGGATAAACAGATAGATACCCTTATTATAAATGCCGCCGAGTGCGAGCCGTATATTACGGTGGACTACCGTGAATGTATGGACAATTTCGACGATGTACTAAAGGGTGTAACCCTTGTTAAGAATATACTTAAAATCCCTGAGGCAATAATCTGCGTTGAAAGTAATAAGCAAAAGGCGATAGAAAAGCTTCTTGAAACCGTAGCTGACGATACAATTAAGATTATGATGCTCCCTACAAAGTATCCGCAGGGTGCGGAAAAGGTGCTTATTTACTCGGCTACGGGTAAAAAGGTACCTTTAGGTAAGCTACCGTCGGACGTAGGATGTATTGTAATGAATGTTACCTCTGTAGCCACACTTTACCGTTTTATTACCACGGGTATGCCATTGGTTTCAAAGAGTTTAACGGTTGACGGTACAGCGGTAGCAGAGCCCAAAAATGTGATAGTTCCCATAGGCACACCTATAAAGGATTTGCTTGAATTTGTTGGCGTTGAGGGCGAGGTAGGACTTGAAATTATGATGGGCGGCCCTATGATGGGTGTTGCTGTTGCAGATATTAACTCCGTAATAGAAAAACGCAACAATGCTATAACCGTACTTAAAACAGAGGATAAACAGGCAGAGGGCACTCATTGTATCCGATGCGGCAGATGTGCAAATGTTTGTCCTATGCAGATTTTTCCTTTGGAGATTGAAAGGGCGGTAAAAAACGGCCGCACTGAAAAACTAAAGGAGCTTAATGTTGAATACTGTATCGAGTGCGGATGCTGTTCCTTTGTATGTCCTGCCAAAATACCGCTTACAGCCGATATGCGAGTGGCTAAACAGATTTTAAGGAGGGAGACGGCAAAATGAACGAAAGACTTAAAGTAACATTTGCACCTCACCTGAGACATCCTGATACTACAAAGGGTATAATGCTTGACGTTATAATAGCCTTACTGCCTGCAAGTGCATTCGGCTGTATACTGTTCGGTATACGTGCCTTTGCAGTGCTTGTCACCTGTGTTACGGCGGCGGTATTGAGCGAATTTATATGGAATAAAATACTTAAAAAGCCTAACACCTTAGGTGACCTTTCAGCTATTGTTACAGGACTTTTGTTAGGGTTAAATCTTTCAAGCGAAACACCGTTATGGATGGCGGCAGTAGGCAGTATTTTTGCAATAATTATTGTAAAGCAGCTTTTCGGCGGTATAGGCTGTAATATCGTAAACCCTGCGATTACGGCACGTGTTATGATGTTAGTTTCCTTTTCGGGAGCCATGACTAAGTTTATAGAGCCTGTGTCGGATGCGGTATGCTCCGCTACACCCTTGGTGTCGACAGAGGCCGTAAGCGCTAAAAACCTGTTTTTCGGTATGCACAGTGGATGCATAGGGGAGACCTCGTCATTCCTCCTGTTAGTAGGCGGAATTTATCTTGTTATCCGACGTGTTATTTCCCCTGTAATACCTGTGTGCTTTATAGGAACGGTGGCAATTCTGTCTCTTATTTCAGGGGAAAGCCTTGCGGTTTCGGTTTTCGGTGGAGGGCTTATGTTAGGCGCAATATTCATGGCTACCGATTATACAACTACACCTACCACTACCCTCGGCAAAGCGGTTTTCGGCTTAGGATGCGGATTATTTACATTTTTAATAAGGCAGTTCGGCTCACTTCCCGAGGGTGTTTCCTATTCAATACTTATCATGAATATCCTTGTTCCATATATAGATAAATTAACTTTAAGAAAACCTTTCGGATATATAAAGCAGTAAAATTCAAGTGTAAAGTTTTAACAGTTCCGCCCTGATTTTCGTAATATGTATTGCGAAGGGTGGGATTTTATGATAAAACGGCGAAGAAATAGAAAATACCGTTTAATAGTTTTAACTGCCGTGGTGCTTATTGTTACTGTGCTGTTGTCGGTCTGTTTTTATAAAATGCATCCCGTAATAATCACCAATGCGGTAAGCGTTGCCGAAACTATTATGCTTAATTCTGCAAACGAGGCAGTAGTAAGTATACTTGAAGCCGAGGATTTTACTTATGATGATATAGTAAATCTTACATATAATAGTGACGGTTATGTGACCAGCCTTGAAATTGATATTTACGAGGTAAACTTTCTGAAAAGTAAAATTTCAAATGAGGTTGCAAGTA
>JAFUOL010000093.1 GCA_017481865.1 Clostridia bacterium
AAGCAAGGATGAAATATACAAGTTTTTACCCATATTTCACCTCTCACGTTGAAAGATTATACCATACTAAGCCTTAACTGTCAAGCTTTTTTCTTTACACCTAAAAAGTTTTTTAAAAAGCGGACTGTTACATCACAGCCCGTTTAATGTTAATATTTAGCCTTGGTTTCGCAGTAAAGGCAACGGTATACACGCTTTTCCTTGTCTGCCAATTTGAATATCTGTGGGAGCTCCTGCTCAGTGGTGGAAATACATCTGGGATTTTTACAGTGAAGCACATTCGTAAGGCTTTCGGGCAGGTCTATGGTCTTTTTCTCTACCGTATTGCCGTCCTTAATAATATTTACCGTAACATCGGGGTCTACAAAGCCCAAAATCTCGGTATTAACATCAAAATCCGAGTCAATTTTAATAATGTCCTTTTTGCCCATTTTAAGGCTGGGGGCATTTTTAATTAAAGCTACCGAGCACTCAAGGGAATCAAGTCCTAAAAGGTTGTAAATCTGCATACCTTTGCCAGCGGTTATATGGTCGATAACTATTCCGTTTTTAATTGAGTCAACCATCATTATTGTACCTCCAAAAGCTTTAAAATAAGCGCCATACGCATATATTTGCCGTTAAGCACCTGCTTGAAGTAGCAGGCTCTCGGGTCATTGTCAATTGCAACGCTTATTTCGTTAACACGGGGCAGGGGGTGGAGTATGGACATATCGGCTTTGGCACCATTTAGCTTTTCAGGGGTAAGTATATAGCTGTCCTTAAGTCTTAAATAGTCCTCCTCGTTAAAGAAACGCTCACGCTGAACACGGGTCATGTAAAGAATGTCAAGCCCGGGCATTGCCTTTTCAAGGTCGCCTGTTTCAGTAAATTCAATACCGTCATTTTTAAGATTTTCTTTAACATAGTCGGGAAGCTTTAATTCGGTGGGGGAGATAAGCACAAACTTAACACCGCTGTAACGGCTTAATGCCGCTATAAGAGAGTGTACCGTTCTGCCGAATTTAAGGTCACCGCAAAAGCCTACGGTCAGGTTATCGAAATGTCCCTTTTCACGGTGAATGGTAAGTAAGTCCGCTAAGGTTTGGGTTGGGTGGTTGTGACCGCCGTCGCCTGCGTTGATAACAGGTACCGATGCGTTCATAGATGCAACCAGCGGTGCGCCCTCTTTTGGGTGGCGCATGGCGATAATATCGGCATAGCAGCTTATAACCTTTGCGGTATCAGCAACGCTTTCACCCTTTGATGCTGAGGAGCTCTGAGCCTCGGAAAAACCTAAAACATTGCCGCCCAACTCGTACATAGCCGCTTCAAAGCTAAGCCTTGTTCTGGTAGAAGGCTCAAAAAACAGGGTAGCTAACTTTTTGCCCTCACACTTATGAGCATATTTCTGAGGATTTTCGATAATATCATAAGCAGTGCTTATAAGCTCATCCAATTCAGTAGTAGAAAGCTCTAAAATATCAATTAAACTTCGCATTGTAGCACAGACTCCTTTCTGTGATTATTATTCCTTTGCCCCGTTGACTTCGAGATATTTCTTTATGCGGTCAACATTTTCACGGTTCTTTTCGTCCTCCTCAAGGTATTCGATAATATCGTAAACATCTACTACCGAGTAAACAGGGAAGCCGTATTCCTCGCCGACCTCTGCCATAGCAGATTTATCGGTTTTGCCCTTTTCCTTGCGGTCAACCATTACAAATGTAGCGGCAACCTTTGTGCCTTCAAGACCTGATAAAATTGCCATGCTTTCTCTTATTGCAGTACCTGCGGTAATAACGTCCTCAACGATTACAATTTCCTCACCGTCTGTGGGCTTGTAGCCTACGAAAACTCCGCCCTCGCCGTGGTCCTTTTCTTCTTTTCTGTTGAAAAAGAATGGAACGTCAAGACCCTGCTTTGCAAGTGCTACTGCTACGGATACGGCAATCGGGATACCCTTGTAAGCAGGTCCGTAAAGAACTGTCTTTTTATTGCCTACCTTTTCAAAGTATGCTTTTGCGTAAAATTCGCCTAACTTCTGTATCTGTTCGCCTGTTTTAATATCGCCTGCGTTGATAAAGTAGGGGATTTTTCTTCCCGATTTTGCGGTAAAATCACCGAACTTTAAAACACCTGCACCCTCTAAAAACTGTATAAATTCTCTTTTGTAACTCTCCATAATAAAATTCCTCCGTAATTTTATAATTCGGAATTATGAATTCGTAATTCGTAATTAAATGTGTGCTGCGGCACATAATACGATATGTTTGCGAAGCAAACACCTATAATTCCGCATTACGCATTCCGAATTCCGCATTAAATTTATCCCACAAATTCTGCTATGCATCTTTCATAAGCCGCTACGGGGTCAGAGGCGGCAGTAATAGGTCTTCCTACAACTATATAGTCGCTACCGATTTTTTTAGCTTCTGCTGGTGTCATAACACGCTTTTGGTCGCCGATATCACCGTCTGCAAAGCGAACACCCGGTGTTACTGTTAAGAACTTTTCACCACAGGTATCGTGTACCTTGCCTGCCTCTAAGGGAGAACAAACAACACCGTCAAGCCCTGCCTTTGCGGCATTAGCGGCATAGTGCATTACCACCTTGTCGATAGGCTCTTTTATAAGTAAATCGTTTTCCATTCTTTCCTGATCGGTAGAGGTAAGCTGGGTTACGGCTATAAGCAGAGGACGGGTTCCGTCAGGACGGGTAAGACCCTCTAAAGCCGCCTCCATCATAGAAATTGTGCCTGCCGCATGGAGGTTGGTCATATCAACATCAAGTCGAGAAAGTACTGCCATTGACTTTTTAACGGTATTGGGAATATCATGAAGCTTTAAATCGAGGAAAATCTTGTGTCCTCTTGCCTTTAAATCCTTTACAATTTGTGGTCCTTCGGCATAAAAAAGCTCCATACCTATTTTAACAAAGGGCTTTCTGCCTGTAAATTTGTCGAGAAAATTTAAGGTATCCTCTTTACTTGCAAAATCGCAGGCTATAATAACGTCTTTTCCCATTAGTGAGCGCCTCCTATAATTTCTTTTAAGCTGTTTATTCTGTATTTTTCCATAGCTCGGGGTAAATCCTCAATGATTTTCTTGCAGGCAAACGGCTCTACAAGGTTAGCCGCACCTACTTCTACGGCGGTAGCGCCTGCTAACATCATTTCGATTACATCCTCTGCTGTGGTAATTCCGCCCATGCCGATTATCGGAATTTTCACAGCCTCGTAAACCTGATATACCATTCTAAGGGCAACGGGCTTTATTGCCGCACCCGAGAAACCGCCCATTTTATTAGCTAAAATCGGCTTTTTGGTCTTTAAATCTATTCGCATACCAAGAAGTGTGTTTATAAGGCTTATACCGTCAGCCCCTGCTGCCTCGCAAGCCTTTGCAATTTCAGTAATGTCGGTAACGTTGGGGGAAAGTTTAATGTAAACAGGTTTGTTTGTTACCTTTTTAACGGCTTTTGTTACATTTTCGGCATTTTTAGCGCTTGTTCCGAAAGCAAGACCGCCGCCGTGCACATTGGGGCAGGAGATATTTACTTCAAACCAGCCTATCTGATTTTCCTTGTCGAGCATTTGGCAGGTGTATGCATAATCCTCAACCGCAAAACCGCTTACATTCGCCATAACAGGCTTGCTAAAGCATTTCTTTAGTTTCGGCAATTCCTCTGAAATTACCTTTTCTACTCCGGGGTTTTGAAGTCCTACGGAGTTAAGCATACCGCTGGGGGTTTCGGCAATTCTCGGAGTAGGGTTGCCGAAACGTGGGTCTTTTGTAGTACCCTTGAAAGAAAATGTACCTAACATATTTATATCGTAAAGGTCAGCGAATTCATAGCCAAAGCCAAAGGTACCGCTGGCAGGGATAACGGGATTATCAAGCTCGATACCGCTAAGTGTTACTTTAGTGTCTACCATATGATTTCCTCCCTATCCATTACAGGACCGTCCTTGCAAATTCGCTTATTGCCGTACTTTGTTTTACAGCTACAGCCCATGCAAGCACCAAAACCGCAACCCATTCTTTCTTCAAAGCTGTACTGACCGCTTACCTTAACGGTGCTTTCAATAGCCTTGAACATTGGCATTGGTCCGCAGGTGTAGAAAAAGTCGTAATCTATATCTTTCATAGCGTCGGTAACAAAGCCTTTAACACCGTATGAGCCGTCAGCCGTAGCAACTGTAACTGTAGCGCCTAAAGCCTTGAACTCGTTCTCGTAGAAAATCTCGTCTTTAGTATTAAAGCCCAAAACAACCGAAACGCTTTTTCCTTTATTTATAAGCTGTTTGCAGAGGTTATAAAGGGGAGGTACACCCACTCCGCCGCCGATAAGTAAGGGCTTTTCGCCGCTCTTTTCGGGGTCAAAGCCGTTGCCCAAACCCACCAAGATGTCAAGTACGTCATTTGTTTTACACTGACTTAAAATTTCCGTACCCTCGCCTACGACCTTATAAATTACGGTTATTTCGCTATCGTTATAATCGCAAACCGAGATAGGGCGGCGAAGGAATAAACCGTCAATTTTAATATTTATAAACTGACCCGGTCTCGTTAGTGCAGAAGTATCTCCCAACAGCTCCATTCTGTAAACAGACGGAGCTATCAGGGTATTAGATTTTACTTTGTAAATTCCTTGTGTCATACCGTCACCTTATGCATCTATGGTTGATATGGTAATAGTGGTTTCCTCTAAAACGTCAAGCAGTACTTTAACAGTATCAAGAGCGGTGAATATGGTTACATTGTTTTCTGTTGCGTGACGTCTTATCTCATAACCGTCCGACATGGTTCCTGCCGAGTTAATGTCACGTGTGTTGATAACGTAGGCAATATGACCCTGACGTAAAGCATCGAGAATTTCGTCACTGCCTTCGCCTATTTTCTTGCGTACATGGGTACGAATGCCGTTCTTTCTAAGGAAATCGGCAGTACCCTGAGTAGCCTCGATATTAAAGCCTAAGTTGTAGAAACGGCGAATTAAGGGGAGAGCCTCCTCCTTATCACAGTCGGCAATGGTAGCAAGTACTGTGCCGTAGTTTTGAAGCTTCATGCCCGAAGCCTGCAAAGCCTTGTAAAGTGCACGGTTTAGCTTATCGTCATAACCGATAGCTTCGCCTGTAGACTTCATTTCGGGTGAGAGGTATGCGTCAAGTCCTCTGATTTTATTGAAAGAGAATACCGGTACCTTTACATAGTGGCGGTTTTTCTCTTGGGGGTAGATATCAAATATACCCTGCTCCTTAAGGGACTTTCCGAGAATTACCTCTGTAGCGATATCTGCAAGGCTGTAGCCTGTAGCCTTAGAAAGGAAGGGCACTGTTCTTGACGAACGGGGGTTAACCTCGATAATGTAAACGTGATCATTACTGTCAACAATAAACTGAATATTGTAAAGACCTATAATGCCAATGCCTAGACCTAATTTCTTAGCGTACTGCAGGATTACACCCTTTACCTTATCCGAAATACTGAAGGTGGGGTATACGCTTATTGAGTCGCCCGAGTGGATACCTGTACGCTCTACAAGCTCCATAATACCTGGGACGAATACGTCCTTACCGTCACAAATAGCGTCAACCTCGACCTCTTTACCTGCGATATACTTATCAACAAGTACAGGCTTGTCCTCATCAATTTCAACGGCGGTTTTAAGGTAATGTCTTAACTGTGCCTCGTCGGCTACTATCTGCATAGCTCGTCCGCCCAATACGAAGGAGGGGCGAACCAGTACGGGATAGCCTATTTCGGCTGCGGCTTTAACACCCGATTCAATATCGGTAACTGCCTTGCCTTGCGGCTGGGGAATGTTAAGGGATTTAAGTACCTTTTCAAAGCTGTCACGGTTCTCTGCTCGCTCAATAGCGGCACAGTCTGTACCGATAATCTTAACACCACGCTTCATTAACGGCTCCGCTAAGTTAATAGCGGTCTGACCGCCTAAGGATGCAATAACACCCTCGGGCTTTTCAAAGTCGATAATGTTCATAACGTCCTCTGTAGTCAGCGGTTCGAAATAAAGCTTGTCCGAACAGGTATAGTCGGTAGAAACGGTTTCGGGGTTGTTATTTATGATAATAGCCTCGTAGCCCGATTTCTTAATAGTGGTAACTGCGTGAACGGTAGAGTAGTCAAACTCAACACCCTGACCTATACGGATAGGTCCTGCACCGAGTACAACTATCTTTTTGCGGTCGGTAAGTATAGATGCATTTTCACCCTGATATGATGAATAGAAATAGGGGATATATGCGTTTGTATGGCAGGTGTCAACCATTTTGTAAGCGGGTACAATGCCGCTTTCTTTACGCAGGTTATAAACCTCAACCTCGTCTACATTCCAAAGCTTAGCTATAAACTTATCGCTAAAGCCCATAACCTTGGCATTTTTAAGGGTTTCGGCATCGCCCTTATTTGCGGCAATAGCCTTTTCCATTTTAACCATACGCTCTATGGCCTCAAGGAAGTAGGCAGTTATCATGGTAACCTCGTGTATCTTTTCAACACTTACACCTAAGCGCATAAGCTCTGCAATAGCAAAGATATTATCGTCCTTAAATTCTTTAATGTAGTCTAAAAGCTCGGCTTCACTCTTACCGTCAAACTTAGGCAAATGGAAGTGGCTTGCACCGATTTCCAAGGAACGAACAGACTTTAAGAGACATTCTTCGAGAGTAGAGCCGATACCCATAACCTCGCCTGTAGCTTTCATCTGTGTACCCAGTGTATTGGGAGCGGCGGCAAATTTATCAAAGGGGAAACGGGGCAGCTTTGCTACTACATAGTCAAGTGACGGCTCAAATGCGGCATTGGTGTTGGCAATTGCAATATCCTCAAGCGCCATACCAACTGCGATTTTAGCGGTAACGCGTGCAATGGGGTATCCGCTTGCCTTTGATGCTAATGCAGAGGAACGGGAAACTCTGGGGTTTACTTCTATAAGATAATATTCGCTGGAAGTGGGGTTAAGCGCAAACTGTACGTTACAGCCGCCCTCAATCTTTAATTCCTTAATAATCTTAATAGCGCTGTCGTTAAGCATCTTTAAATCATGGTCGTTAAGGGTCATGATAGGTGCTACGACTAATGAGTCGCCTGTATGAACGCCTACAGGGTCGATATTTTCCATACCGCAGATGGTGATAGCGTGGTCATTAGAGTCACGCATAACCTCAAACTCTATTTCCTTATAGCCTTTAACGCTCTTTTCGATAAGTACCTGATGAACGGGGGAGAGCTTAAATGCATTAAGACCTACTTCTACAAGCTCTTCTTCGCTGTAGGCAAAGCCGCCACCTGTACCGCCTAAGGTAAAGGCAGGACGCAAAACTACGGGGTAGCCGATTTTCTTAGCGGCTTCCTTAGCCTCTTCAATGCTGTAGGTTATCTCAGAGGGAATAGTAGGCTCGCCTATAGACTGGCAAAGCTCCTTGAAAAGCTCACGGTCCTCGGCTCTTTCGATACTTTCCTTACTTGTACCCAAAAGCTCAACACCGCACTCTTTAAGGATGCCCTTTTCTTCTAACTGCATTGCAAGGTTAAGACCTGTTTGACCGCCGATACCCGGAACTATTGCATCGGGGCGCTCAAAGCGGAGAATTTTTGCGATATATTCGAGGGTCAAAGGCTCCATATAAACCTTGTCGGCAATGGTAGTGTCGGTCATAATGGTAGCAGGGTTGGAGTTGCAAAGTACTACCTCGTAGCCCTCCTCTTTAAGTGCTAAGCAAGCCTGAGTGCCTGCATAGTCAAATTCAGCCGCCTGACCTATAACTATAGGACCTGAGCCGATAATCAAAATCTTTTTAATATCCGTTCTTTTTGCCATAATTTTTTCCTCCTGAATATATCAAATCTTTTTGTATACTATTTTGTTATCACAGACGGTCAGTCTGCAAACACCGCTTAAAATCTCGCCCTTAAAGGGGGTAGCTCTGCCCTTGGATAAGAACTTTTCGGGGTCTACAGTGTATTCCCCGTTTAAATCAAAGATGCATATATCTTCTGTATCTGCAAGACCGAAACGCTTTCTCGGGTTTATTGACATTACTTCTATAAGCTTTTCGAGGGTTATTACACCCGTTTTAACAAGCTTGGTATAAAGCACCGAAAACGCTGTTTCCAGACCTACTACACCCATAAAGCTCTTTTCGAGTCCCTTTGATTTTTCCTCCTGAGAATGGGGAGCATGGTCGGTGGCTATCATGTCAATAGTTCCGTCCTTTAAGCCCTCTACAAGCGCTAAACGGTCGCTTTCGCTGCGGATTGGCGGATTCATTTTAAATCTGCCGTCCTCTTGTAACATCATATCATTCATTACAAGGTAGTGGGGAGCGGTCTCGCAGGTAACGTCCACACCCTCCGCCTTAGCTTTTCTTATAAGCTCAACACTTTCCTTGCAGGAAATGTGGCAGACATGGTATTTACAGCCTGTTTCTTTGGCTAATTTCAAATCCCTTTCTATGGGCTTCCATTCGCTCTCACTGCAAATTCCTTTGTGACCGTGAAGCTTTGCATACTCTCCGTCATGAATATAACCGCCGTTAAGTAAGCTGTTATCCTCACAATGAGCAACGATTATTTTACCTAAAGCCTTTGCTTTTAGCATAGCTTGGCGCATAAGCTCCTGAGACTGCACACCCTTACCGTCATCCGAAAAGCCTGCGCAATCCTTGTACATACCCTCAAAGTCGCTTAAAGCTTCACCCATTTGACCTACCGTTATCGAGGCATAGGGGTAAACCTTTATAACCGCACCGTCATTTATTAAATCGGTCTGCTTTTTTAAATTTTCCTTACTGTCAGGCACGGGCTTTAAGTTCGGCATAGAGAATACCGCCGTATAACCGCCGTGTGCAGCGGCCTTAGTTCCGCTCGTTATTGTTTCTTTATATGAAAAACCCGGCTCCCTGAGATGAACATGTACATCACAAAAGGCCGGAAAAACAAAGCAATTATTAAAATCGGAAACAATACCGCCTATAGAAACAGGAAAAACATCAGCAGGCTGATTTAGAAAATAATCTTCCAATGAAAAATGACCGTTTTTATAAACGTTAACGTTTTTCAAGGTGAATTCCATTTTTAAACCGCCTTTACACAAAAAATCCCTCACCACAAGGCAAGGTGAAATATACGAAAAAATCCGCATACTATTTTTTCGGACAGACCCGAAATTTTGTTTTTTATATTCTACCACGAACACCTAATAAAGTCAAGGAAAATTGTAGAATTTTATATTTACATTTTAAAAACCGCAAAGACGCTTGCCTTTGCGGTTTTGTTATGACTATTCGTCATCAATTATATCTGTGTTTATTTTAAAGCCGCCCTCAAAGCTTGGGCGTTCTTTAAGCTCGGGCTTTGGGGTACCGTCTAAAATACTTGGCTTTTTAGGCTCTGTGGGAATACTTTCGAGAGCGTTTGCGGCCTCCTTTAATTCCTGCATTCGCCACTGTACTAACAGGCGGTCTCCCTCAGGGTAAGAGGTCTCGGCTTTTTTGCCACGTGATACCAAACGGTAAATAATTGCGTAGAATATAAGGATGATTGCAGAAAGCAGGGTAATAATTATACCGTTTTCGAGTCCCGGTGTTATATAGGTGAAGCGGATAGTGCTTTCCCCCTCGGGTACTAAAACCGCCATAAAGCCTGCGTTTACCTTTTCAACTTCTACGGGACTTCCGTTAACGGTTGCCGACCATCCCTCATCATAAGGAACAGAGAAAAACACCAAATTCTCCTTGTCCCTTTCTACTACGGCGGTAAAGCCGTTGTTGTCCCGCTTAAAGCTTACGGCAGAGGTGGCGGCTAATTTATAGCAGTCTAATTCCATGGCACTGTCCGAAATCAGCAGCGAGGTTTCACCCTCGGTATTACCCGAGTATTCAAGCTCCTTAATATCGGTCATAAGTCTGCCATATTTTTCTATCTGCTCATCGGTTAAAAGTACGGCTTTAAGCATCATAGCGGCTCGGCTGTTATCGGAATATTCGTTGCAGAATTCATAGTCCATATAATAATCATAGGAAAAACCGTAGGGAATATAGTTTTGGTTTTCGTAGATATAGTAATCGTTTTCGGTTTTTATATATTTGTATCCCGTCATTTTAGGCTCGTTGTCGCTGTCCAAAAAGCTGTCGCCGCACTTAGGATTAAGCAGATATTTTACCGAAAGCAGAGGCCGTATTGCATAAAGGTCGGTATCGGGTCGGCTGCCTACACTTCTTTCCATTCCTACATAATCGTAAAACTCAAAAATTGATGCAGGCACTACCGAATGGAACGCATTTATTCCCGAATACCCTAAATACATAGAGGTATTGTCCACACCGTCATAAACGTCAACCCTGAACTGTGAGCTGTCCCCTAAATCAACGTCGCCCTCAATAAGCTGGTCTATCATGACCTCCTTAATTTCATAGGAATGGGAGCGGCCGCAGGCGACATAAACATTTCCGTAAATAACAGAGATTATGCACACACATACGGTAGCTGTAGTGTAAAAGGATATGCGGTTGTTTTTAAGAATTTTAAGAAGTACGGCTAATATTACAAGACCTACAATAGCTATAAGGCAGGTTACCCAAAAACGGGCAATGTACATATAGTTATATTCGGCGGCATCGGTATAAAGACCGAATATTATATTACCCTCCTTGTCCTTTTGAGGGAAAAAGCCTATTACCGCTGTAACCGCAAGGGTTATTCCAAGCACCCATTTAAAGCCTGATGACCAGTTGACTGAGCTGTCCTCAGTTAAGGAAACGGTAGCAAGACACATCATAAGAATGGGCATATAGAACCACCGTGCATAGTAGGAGGTATTAAAGGCGTAAAAGGCACTGTTGAGTATAGGTACCAAAGCCATAAAGACGCATATGCCTATGACCCTTTTAAGCCAATGGCTTTTACGCTGTGAAAACCAAGTAAATACGCCAACCATGCTGAAAATGGGAAGCCAACCGCCGAGGGATGACCATTTAACGTCAGCACTCGGGAAAAATACAGGGCGGGCAGGAATATCGGGCGGAAAGAAAAAGCACTGCAAAACATTGGCGTAAATCTGCTCCTTGCCGTACATAATGGCATTCCAGCCCATAAGGAAATCGGTGATTCGGGTATTGCCCGATATTGCCATATAAGATGGGAGGAGTATGAAAGCCGAAAGCAGCAGTCCTAAAACCGCCTCGAATATCAGTACTGCAAAGCGTGAGAATTTTACCTTTACAGCCCCTGAAAACAGCCTTACAAAGAAGTAAATTACGGTGAATACCACCATTCCGAAAAAGAAAAAGTAATTTACTACCGAGCATATGCAGACCATAAGTGCAAATGTTATGCGCTTATTTTCGGTAATCAAAAGCTCTAAGGAAAGGAGCAATAACGGAAAGAAAATTATCGGTTCGTGGAAGTGGTTGAAAAATATATTGTATACCGAAAAGCCCGAAAAGGCATAGAGAAG
>JAFUOL010000094.1 GCA_017481865.1 Clostridia bacterium
AGCAAGCGGAATAGATGTTCCCGTAGGTATGAAAAACCCAACAAGCGGCGACCTTTCCATTATGATGAACGCAATTACCGCCGCCCAGCATAAGCACACCTTCATCTACCGTGGTTGGGAGGTTGTAAGTCAGGGTAATCCCTATACCCATGCGATTTTAAGAGGATATGTGGACTTTACGGGAAAATCTGCCTCAAACTACCACTATGAGGACCTTGTAAAGCTGCATGAGATTTATTCCGAAACCTCACTTGCAAACCCGTCTGCCATAATCGATACCAACCACGCAAACTCAGGTAAGCAGTATCTCGAGCAAATACGCATTGCAAAGGACGTTGTTTACAGCTGTAACCATAATAAGGATATACGCAAAATGGTTAAAGGTCTTATGATTGAAAGCTATATTGAGGACGGTTGCCAAAAAATAGGGGAGCATATTTACGGTAAATCCATAACCGACCCATGCCTCGGATGGGACAAAACCAAAGACCTTATTTACAAAATTGCAGATACATTGGAATGATATAAAACGGAGCCCAATTCAGGCTCCGTTTTTTACACTTAAAAATTTACAGGCAGCGAGCTAAAAAACAAAAAAGAGGTATTGCGAATTATTCGATAATATGATATTATTGAATGAATAGATTTTTTTGGAGGTTGTCACCATGGCGGATAAACGTGCTATCGGTGTTTTTGATTCCGGTCTCGGCGGGCTTACGGTTGTAAAGGAGCTGTGCCAAGTTCTGCCCAAAGAGGATATAGTATATTTCGGGGATACAGGTAGAGTGCCTTATGGCACAAAGAGTATAGATACCATAAAAAAGTATGCCGCAGAGGATGAAAGGTTTTTGCTTTCTAAGGATGTAAAGCTGATTATAGCCGCCTGCGGAACGGTTTCATCGGTAGCATCAAGCATAGCGGAGGATTTGCCCGTACCTTATTTTGAGGTGGTGTCTCATGCGGCAAGGGCGGCGGCGGAGATTACAAAAAATAAAAAAATAGCTGTTTTGGGAACGGCGGCTACCGTAAAAACCGGTAAGCATGCCGAGTATATAAAAAGGCTTTTGCCGGATGCTGACGTCAAGGCATATGCGTGTACCCTGTTTGTTCCTCTTGTGGAGGAGGGTTGGTATTCAGCAGAAGATGCTGTAGTACTGGAGACTGTACGGCGGTATTTGCAGCCTGTAATCTCTTTTGGTGCGGATACGGTAATTCTCGGCTGTACACATTACCCCGTGCTTACAGAGGCTATAGCTAAGGTGTTAGGCGAGGGTGTTACCCTTATAAACGCCGGAACAGCTACATCATGTGCGGTTTTACGCTACTTAGAGGAAAATTCACTGCTTAACGAGACTGAAACCGAGGGTGAGCACCGCTTTTATGTCAGCGATAAGCCCGATTCCTTTAGGAGTATCGCATCAGTGCTTTTAGGTGAGGAAATAGACGAAAATAAAATAGAACAGGTGGATTTAAACAGCTTATGAAAATGAAGGATGCTTTAATAGACGTTAAGGGCGTTCAGGGTATGGACGGCGAGTCGGGTACCATTGAGCTTACTACCGACGGTGAGTTTGGTTTTAAGGACGGGGAATATGTTATTTCCTATGACGAAAATCAGATGATGAGTGACGGCAGTAAGGTTAAGACCATCGTTACCGTAAGCGGAGATTCTGTGACTTTAGAGCGAAGCGGCGCAGTAAACAGCCGTATGACCATTCAAAATGGTGTGCGAAATGTCTGCTATTACAGTACGCCCCACGGCGATTTGGTTTTGGGTATTTACGGTGATGAAATGGAATGCGATTTGTCCGAAAAGGGCGGACGGATTAAAATGGCTTATAATATCGACTCCGATTTAAAGCCGATAAGCCGTAATGTTGTAGATATTACCGTTAGAGAGGTTTAGTAAAATGTCATTATTAGTTGCAAAGACAAAGGAACAAATTAAGAATTGTATAAAAAATGCCGCAGTTGAGGTTTTAAAGGAAATCGGAAATGAGGAAACAGTACTTCCCGATTTCGGTATAGAGGTACCTGCCAACCGTGAGCATGGGGATTATGCCGTTAATGCCGCCATGGTATGGTCTAAGACCTTTAAAAAAGCTCCAAGAATGATAGCCGAAGCTATTATGGCAAAAATTGATTTCGAGGGTACTTATATTAAGTCATACGAAATTGCAGGTCCGGGATTTATAAATCTGTTTTTAAAGGATAGCTATTATGCAGATATAGTAGCCGATGTTATAGAGAAGGGCGAGGACTACGGTAAAAGTAATTACGGCGAGGGCAAGCGTGTGCTTGTAGAGTTCGTTTCGGCTAATCCTACAGGACCTATGCACATAGGTAATGCCCGTGGCGGCGCTTTGGGTGATTGCTTGGCGGCGGTACTGACAGCGGCCGGCTACTACACCGAAAGGGAATTTTATATCAACGATGCAGGAAATCAGATAAATAAATTCGGTCTGTCCTTGGATTTAAGGTATTTACAGCTTTATAAGGACGGTATTGAAATGCCCGAGGACTCCTATCACGGTGAGGATATTATCGCTCATGCAAAGGCGTTTGCCGAGATACACGGTGACAGCTTTGTAGAAAAGAGCGAAGCTGAGAGACGTGCCGCTTTGGTAGAGTTTGCATTACCCAAAAATATCGAGGGTCTTGAAAGGGATTTGGGCAAATACCGCATTACCTACGATACCTGGTTTAAGGAGAGCACACTCCATAAAAACGGAGAGACCGCACGTATTATTGAGCTTTTAAAGCAAAGCGGATACACCTACGAAGAGGAGGGCGCACTCTGGTTTAAGGCTACCGAATTTGGCTGTGATAAGGATTTTGTGCTTGTACGTGCCAACGGTGTGCCGACCTATGTTGTGCCTGATATCGCATACCATTACAATAAGCTTGTTACCCGCGGCTTTGATAAGGCTATCGACATTTTGGGTGCTGACCATCACGGCTATGTGCCCCGTCTAAAAGGAGCCCTTACCGCTTTAGGAGTAGACGCTTCTAAATTGGACGTTGTGCTTATGCAAATGGTACGTCTCGTGCGAGATGGCGAGGTTATTAAAGCCTCCAAGCGTTCGGGTAAGGCGATAACCCTTGTAACACTTCTTGACGAAGTACCGATAGATGCCGCAAGATTTTTCTTTAATCTCCGTGAGCCTAACAGCCACTTCGATTTTGACCTTGATTTAGCGGTTAATCAGTCCAACAGCAACCCTGTATACTATGTTCAGTACGCATATGCGAGAATTTGCAGTATTATAAGAAACCTTGAAGCCGAGGGTGTAAAAATGAAAAATTGCACCGCCGAGGAGCTTTCTTTACTTAAAGCCCCCGAGGAAAGGGAGCTCATTCTCCATATTGCCGCCCTTACCGATGAAATTATAGCATCTGCCAAGGCGTATGACCCTGCAAAGATTACCCATTATGTAGAGGAGCTTGCTACCAAGTTCCATAAGTTCTACTCTGCATGCCGTGTAAAAGGTGAGGATGAAAGCTTAATGCAGGCAAGACTTAACCTCTGCTTTGCGGCAGCTACCGTTATTAAAAATATGCTTAATCTTATGAAGATAGATGCACCGGAGAAAATGTAAAAATGGAAAATAAAAAGCTTAACCTTACAATGATAATGGATCTTTACGAGCTTACCATGGCTAACGGTATTTTTGACAGCGATATGAGGGATACCGTAACATATTTCGATATGTTTTTCCGCCGTGTTCCCGACAAGGGCGGTTATGCCATAATGGCAGGTCTTGAACAGCTTATTGAATACATGAATAATCTTAAATTCACTGATGAGGATATAGAGTATTTGAGAAGCTTAAACCTTTTCAGGGATGATTTTATAGACTATCTGCGTGATTTTAAATTCACCTGTGACGTTTGGGCTGTACCCGAGGGCACGGTAATTTTTCCGCAAGAGCCCATAGTTACTGTCAGAGGTCCTGCTATGCAGGCTTTAATGGTGGAAACCATGCTTTTGGTTACGATAAACCACCAGTCCCTTATAGCTACAAAGGCAAACCGCATTGTAAGGGCAGCACAAGGTAGAGCGGTTATGGAATTCGGCGCTCGCCGTGCTCACGGTTACGGTGCCGCTTATTACGGAGCAAGAGCCGCAATTATAGGTGGATGTACAGGTACATCCTGTCTTTTAACCGCTAAGGATTTCGGAGTAAGGGCAAGCGGTACTATGGCGCATAGCTGGGTACAGCTTTTTAAGGACGAATACACCGCCTTTAAGACCTATGCCGAAAAATATCCCGATAGCTGTATGCTCCTTGTAGATACTTATAATGTATTAAAATCGGGTATTCCCAACGCTATCAAGGTTTTTGACGAGGTTTTAAAGCCTTTAGGAAAGCGACCGATAGGTATCAGAATCGACAGCGGCGACATTACCTATATCACCAAAAAAGCCCGTAAAATGCTGGACGAGGCAGGCTATAGCGACTGTAAGATTTGCGTTTCCAATTCTTTGGATGAGTATCTTATCCGTGATATGATTTTTCAGGGTGCCTGTGTTGACAGCTACGGTGTAGGCGAGCGCCTTATCACCGCTTCAAGCGAGGCGGTTTTCGGCGGAGTTTATAAGCTTGCCGCCGTTGAAAAGGACGGTGCGGTGATACCGAAAATTAAGATAAGCGAAAACACCGCAAAGGTCACTCTGCCCGGCGTTAAAATCCCGTGGCGGCTTTATGACCGCAAAAGCGGTAAGGCTATTGCCGACGTTATTACCATGGGTCACGAAAAGATTGACGACAGCGAGCCTTATGAGATTTTCGACCCTGTTCATACATGGAAACGCAAGGTTGTTACCGATTATGTAGCCAAAAAGCTTCAGGTAAGGATTTTTGAAAAGGGTAAGCAGGTTTACGAAAACCCCACCGTTAAGGAAATTGCCGAAAACTGTAAAAATCAGGTGGAGTCTATGTGGGACGAGGTAACACGCTTTGAAAATCCCCATACTTACTATGTGGATTTGTCGGAGGAGCTGTGGGATTTGCGTTACAGCCTGCTTGACAAGCTGGCTCACAAGGGCGAATAATTATTTGAGAGGAAATTCGGTATGAAAAAGATATTAAGTGTTTTAATTGCCGTATGTATGGTATTTTCCTTTGCTGGCTGTGGCGAAAAGGAAAAAAATACCGATACTAATGTAATTGATATTGAATATTATGTTTCATTAGGTCAAATGCCTGAATGCGGATATCAGTTAGGCGACGATGTGGAAACTGTTAAATCCGATTTATCCGCTTTGGTAGAGACCGAGGGCAGTGAAGCGGTTTACGAAGTAACCGAAGGCGAAAACAATGTCCTTATAGACAACGGTGATTTCTGCTATTATTACAAAAAAGCTAACCCTGAAAAGGGAGTAAGCTATATTGTTAATTACGGTACAGCCTACGGTTTTGATACGGGAGCCGTTATCGTGGAAGTAAAGGATGCCCTTGCTGATTTTGAGTACACCGAGGAGCCTTTAAATGAAAATAACGCTTTCTTTATGTTTGATACCTCAAACGGAACCGTTATAAAATGCAATTTTGAAAATAATACCGTTCTCTTTGTATTTAAAGATAACGCACTTTGCGCTACTGCGCTGTATACTACCGCTGATTGGTAAATTTTTAAGGAGTTAAAAAGTTTAATATGTTAATTGATGAAAATGCGGTCAGAATGCCGCTTTTAGCCCTGCGTGGGCTGGTGGTTTTTCCAAAAACCGTTGCCACCTTTGATGTTGCACGAAAAAAATCCGCCAACGCTTTAAAGGCGGCTATGGACAGTAACCGTCTCATATTCGTGGTAACCCAAAAGGATTTTTATGCCGAGGAGCCTACGGAAAAGGAGCTTTATTCCGTTGGATGTATAGCCCGTGTAAAGCAGGTGCTAAAGGTTTCGGATAACCTTACAAAGGTTTTGGTTGAGGGTATCAGCCGTGCCAGATACTGTAATTTCAGGTCGGGTAGGGAATACCTTGCCGCCGATGTTATCGCCTGTGAGGAAAAGCAGACAAATAACCGTCAGGTTTATAAGGAAACCCTTTTAAGACGGATAAGGACACAGTTCAGAAAATACGTTTCTGTCCTTCCGGGAATTGCCCCCGATATTATTATGACGGTGGATACTGCCGAGGATTTAGGATATATTTCCGATTTTATTGCCTTTAATATTCCTGCTCCCTTTGACGATAAGCAGTACATTTTGGAGCAAATGTCCCCCGTGAACCGTGCAAAGGTGCTTTTAGAGCTTCTTGATAAGGAAAGGGAAATAGGGGAAATCGACAGGCGCCTTAACGAAAAGACCCGTGCGGCTATCGACGAAAACCAAAAGGAATATTATTTAAGGGAACAGATGCGAATTATCAGCACCGAGCTTTACGGTGACGACCAAGCGGACGAAATTGACAATTACTACGCAAGAATAGAAGCTATCAATGCCGACGAAAGCGTTAAGGAAACCCTTAGAACTCATGTAGCTAAGCTTGCCAAAATGCCCCAAGGCTCACATGAGGGAACTGTGGAGAGAGGGTATCTTGATACCTGCCTCGAAATCCCATGGAAAAACTATACACCCGTTATTGCAGATATTAAGCGGGCGGAAAAAATTCTTGACCGTGATATTTTCGGCATGAAAAAGGTCAAGGAGCGTATTTTAGAGCTTTTGTCTGTCTATGTACTGTCTCCTGATATTAAGGGACAGATAATCTGTCTTGTAGGTCCTCCCGGTGTGGGTAAAACCTCGGTTGGTAAAACCATCGCCGAATGTATGGGCAGAAAATTCGCACGTATTTCCTTAGGCGGTGTCCATGACGAGGCGGAAATCAGAGGTCACAGAAAGACCTATATCGGCTCAATGCCGGGTAAAATTATAAATGCCGTTACAAAAGCCGGCAGCGGTAACCCCCTTATTCTGCTTGATGAAATTGATAAATTGGGCAGTGACTATAAGGGCGACCCTTCTTCTGCTTTGCTCGAAGTTCTCGACCCCGAGCAGAACAGCACCTTTGTTGACCATTTTGTAGAAATTCCCTACGATTTAAGCCATGCGGTGTTTATTGCAACAGCTAATACACTTGATACTATTCCTGCACCTTTGAGAGACCGTATGGAAATTATCGAGCTTTCAAGCTACACAAGGGAGGAGAAGTTCGG
The DNA here is from genome assembly GCA_017481865.1 of Clostridia bacterium. Classification (GTDB taxonomy): domain Bacteria; phylum Bacillota; class Clostridia; order Oscillospirales; family Acutalibacteraceae; genus UBA737. The sequence continues at coordinate 7,161 of JAFUOL010000094.1, forward strand.
CATTGCCAAAAATCACCTTGTAGCTAAGCAAATAGAGCGCCACGGCTTAAAAAAAACCAATATCCGCTTTACCGATTCCGCAATTTACGGACTTATTGATTTTTACACCCGTGAGGCAGGTGTCAGAAAGTTAGAGCGCAGTATTGCTACTGTTTGCCGAAAGGTTGCAAAGACTATAGCCTCGGGCGAGGCGCAAAGGGTGACCGTAAAGGATACCGACCTTGTAAAGCTTTTGGGTAAGCATCGCTATAAGCCCGAAGTAATACTTGAAAAAGACGAGGTTGGTATTATAAACGGTCTTGCGTGGACAAGTGTGGGCGGTGAAATAATGCAGCTTGAAATTGCCTCCATGCAGGGTACGGGAAAAATTGAGCTTACAGGCTCCTTAGGTAATGTAATGAAAGAGTCTGCAAGAGCGGCAGTAAGCTACGTCAGAGCAAATGCCGATAAATATAACATAGACACTGATTTTTATAAGAATACCGATATCCATATTCATGCTACCGAGGCGGCTGTTCCCAAGGACGGCCCGTCGGCAGGTGTTACAATTACAACAGGTCTTATTTCTGCCCTTACGGGAACTCCTGTTGCCCGTGATGTAGCTATGACGGGTGAAGTTACTATCAGAGGCAGAGTGCTCCCGATAGGCGGCTTAAGGGAAAAATCTATGGCGGCATACACAGGCGGAGTTAAAACCGTATTTATCCCTAAGGATAACATTGCCGACCTCGAGGATGTGGACAGTAGGGTAAAGGAAAATGTTGAATTCGTTCCTGTTTCAAATGTAGACGAAATTATAACCAAGGCGCTTAAAGCTGACAAAACCGAGAAAGCAAAGGAATGGAGCTTTACCGAAATCCCTACAAACACAAATGCACAGCCCTTAAGACATTAAAAGGACGGAATTTATGAATTTTAATAACGCACAGTTTGAAAAGGCTTACGGCACTTTCAGCCAACTCGAAGCATCTGATTTGCCAGAAATATGCTTCTCAGGCAGGTCAAATGTGGGAAAATCCTCCCTTATAAATAAGGTTTTGGGCAGAAAATCCATAGCCAGAGTAAGCTCAAAACCGGGTAAGACCGTAACTATAAATTTCTACAGGGTGGATAGTGTCCGCCTTGTGGATTTGCCGGGTTACGGTTATGCAAAGGTGCCCTTTTCCGAAAAGAGCCGTTGGTCAGACCTTATGGAGGGCTATTTCGGCTCGGGACGTAATATTAAGACGGTTTTTCAGCTTATAGATATGCGCCATCCGGCTACGGCTTTTGATATTTCAATGCTTGAATATATGAAGGCTATGGGCATAAAATATACTGTTGTTTTAACTAAGTCAGATAAGCTTAACAAAGCCGAAACCGCCGAAAGACTGCGGCTCATAGTTGAGGAATTGGGTGAATATGCTGAGGACATACAAATAATTCCCTTTTCCGCACAAAACGGACAGGGAGTAGAGGCTTTAAGGGAAATAATAGAAAATATAAGTGAATTATAAATGAAATATTTACAGCAGGGGATAATAACTCCTGCTGTATTTATAGCTGATTTCTAAAATCGTTGACAAAAAGCGTTTTTGGTGATATACTATTTAATGATTATAAGTATAAATGCAGTAATGGAGAGAAGTAGTATAGCCTCCAAGCGTAAAGAGAGCCGCCGTTTGGTGAAAGTGCGGTCGTTTGTGCTTTATGAATAACACTTCGGAGCAGCAATCTGAAAGGCTATGCGTAGTAGGTGCGCCGTATTGATTCGTTAAATCAAAACAGCTTAACGGTTGAAAGTGACCTCTTTTGAGGTAAGTTAGGTGGCACCACGGATAAAGCGTCTATTCGTCCTAATATTTTGGGGATAATAGGCGCTTTTTTGACAATATTGCCTTTTTGGCAGAACGGAGTTCATCTTATGAAGCATATCGACATTGTTGACATTTTTAAAAATTCCGAATATATCGGAACAAATGTAACCGTTTGCGGTTGGGTCAGGACATCGAGAGATTCCAAAAACATGGCTTTTATAGAGCTTAATGACGGTACCAGCCTCAAACATTTGCAGATCGTTATTGATAAATCCAAGCTTTCGGATATTTCAGAGTTTATGAAATTAGGAACCTCTTTAAAGGTTTGCGGTGAGCTTGTAAAATCTGCAGTAGCGGTGGATTCGGTTGAAATAAATGCTGAGGAAATTACCGTTTTGGGTGAGTGTCCTGCCGAATATCCCTTGCAGAAAAAGCGTCACAGCCTTGAATATCTGCGCACAATTCCTCATTTAAGGGTCAGAACCAACACCTTTAATGCGGTTTTCAGGGTGCGTTCCGTAGTCTCCGCATCTATTCACGAATTTTTCCAGAGCCGTCATTTCACCTATGTTCATACACCCCTTATCACCGCAAGTGACTGCGAGGGTGCAGGCGAAATGTTTAAAGTCACCACTATCGGTTACAGTAATGAATACAAGACCGAGGAGGAATATAATGCCGACGATTTCTTCGGCAAAAGGGCGGCTTTGAGCGTTTCAGGTCAGCTTGAGGGCGAGGTTGCCGCAATGGCTTTGGGTAAAATCTATACCTTTGGACCGTCTTTCCGTGCAGAAAAGAGCAATACACCCCGTCATGTTGCCGAGTTCTGGCATGTTGAGCCGGAGGTAGCTTTTGCCGAGCTTCCTGATATTATAGAAATAGCCGAGGATATGATAAAGCATATTATCCGTTCGGTTCTTGAAAGATGCCCCGAGGAAATGAAGTTCTTTGACCAGCATTTTGAAAAAGGTCTTATACAGAAACTTGAAAACGTTGTAAGCAATGATTTTGCTGTTATGACATATACTGAGGCTATCGAGCTTCTCAAAAAAGCTGATAGGGACTTCCAGTACCCTGTAGAGTGGGGCTGTGATTTACAGACCGAGCACGAAAAGTATATTTCCGAGGAAATATGCAAAAAGCCGGTGTTCTTAACCGATTATCCCAAGGAAATAAAGTCCTTCTATATGAAACAAAATCCTGACGGTAAGACCGTAGCGGCTACCGATTTGCTCGTTCCGGGTGTGGGCGAAATTATCGGCTGCAGCGAGCGTGAGGCAGATCTTGATAAGCTGCTTGAGGCCATGAAGGTACGTGGCATGTCTATGGACGAATACGAGCATTATATTGCTCTCAGACGTTTCGGCTCTGTACCTCACAGCGGTTTCGGCTTGGGACTTGAGCGTATTATTCTTTATGTTACGGGTATGCAGAATATCCGTGATGTAATTCTGTACCCCAGAACTGTCGGTAATATCTATTAAACGGAGGCAGACCTTTTATGTATACCTCTTTATTAAACGAATTCGATACCCAAAGCGCTATTGCCTTTGTTAAGGATAAATTCTCTACCGAGCTTTGTAACAGCCTTGATTTATCACGTGTGTCCGCACCCCTGTTTGTAAAGCAGGGCAGCGGACTTAACGACGATCTTAACGGTGTTGAGCGTCCCGTTTCCTTTGATATTTTAGAGACTGGCGAGACCGCCGAGATAGTTCACAGCCTTGCAAAATGGAAAAGAATGGCACTTTTAAAGTACGGCTTTTCCTTACATACCGGACTTTATACCGATATGAATGCCGTTCGCCGTGATGAAATTTGTGACAATATTCATTCTATATACGTAGACCAATGGGATTGGGAAAAGATAATAACAGCCGAGGACCGTAACATCGATTATTTAGAGGCAACGGTAAGGAGTATTTACGGCGCACTTTTGAGAACTGCTAAGGCGGTAAGCGAAAGGTATCCGGTAATAGAAAATTATCTGCCCGAAAAAATCAGCTTTATTACTACCTATGAGCTTGAGGAAAAATATCCGGATTTAACCCCTAAAGAGCGTGAAAATGCCGCCGCAAAGGAATACGGAGCGGTATTTGTTATGCAGATAGGCGGACGCCTTAAAAACGGCGAGAAGCATGACGGCAGAGCCCCCGATTATGATGATTGGTCGCTAAACGGCGATATTCTCCTTTACAATAAGGTTTTAGACAGCGCTTTTGAAATTTCCTCAATGGGTATCCGTGTTGACAGGGAAAGTCTTTTAAGTCAGCTTAAAGCGGAAAATGCCGAGGATCGCACCAAATATGAATTTCATCAGTTGCTGCTTTCGGGTGCCTTACCGCTTACAATCGGCGGCGGTATCGGTCAGTCGAGACTTTGCATGTATTTACTTCAAAAAGCTCATATAGGCGAGGTTCAGGTTTCTATCTGGCCCGAAAAGGAAATTTCAAAATGCAAAAGAATGGGAATTGATCTGCTTTAATTCCTGTTTTTTGGAGGAAAACCTATGAAAAATAAATATTTTGCCATGGCTACATTTATTTTATATGATGTAGCTGCGGCAGTAGTGTCCATGTCCTTGTCATTTATGCTTACAGGCGATATGCTGTATGTTGGCAATGCTTGGAAAATACAGGACGGCATTTTACTGCACTATATAATTTACCCCCTGATTTTACTTCTGGTATTTTACCTTTTAAAAATTTACCATATCCTTTGGAAATATTTTACCTTTAGTGATTTGGTACGCACCGCTATAGGTACCGCCATATCGATAGCTGCTCTGTTAGTTATACAGATGGCGATATCTAACGGACGATTCAGATTTTCCTTTTATCTTTTGACCTTCTTTATAACCCTGACCTTGATTTTAATTCACCGTGCAATTTATAAAGTATCGGTCAACAAAAAGGCACAGGCAAGAAAACGACCGAGATATTCCTACCGTGACCGTATTTCGGGTAATATTATGATTATCGGCGCAGGTGAAGCGGGTGAGATGATAATCAATGAAATGACCCATAAAAAGGATTTTATTGACTGTAAAATCAAATGCGTTATCGATGATGACCCGTATAAGAAGGGACAGTATATATCAGGTGTAAAGGTTGTCGGCGGTAGGGAAATGATTGTGGAAACCGCAAAGAATATGAATATCAATGTTATAGTCTTTGCCATTCCCAACTGTAAGACATCTCAAAAATCGGAGATTTTAAGTATTTGTCAACAGACCGACTGTAAATTAAAGGTAGTGCCCTCTATTTGCAGACTTGATAATTTCACCGAAATTGCCACTGCTATCCGTAAGGTTGAAATTGAGGACCTTTTGGGCAGAGACCCGATAGATATTAACCTCGGCGACAAAATGAACTACGTTAAAAACAAGGTTGTTATGGTTACGGGCGGCGGCGGTTCTATAGGCTCGGAGCTTTGCCGTCAGATAGCAGCACACAGCCCCAAACAGCTCATTATTTTCGATATTTACGAAAATAACGCTTATGAGATACAAAACGAGCTTGTACACAATTACCCACAGCTCGACCTTTTAACACTTATAGGCTCTGTCAGGGACAGTAAGAGGCTGGATTTTGTATTCCGCACCTATAAGCCCGAAATCGTTTACCATGCGGCTGCACATAAGCATGTGCCCTTGATGGAGGAAAGCCCTAACGAGACTATAAAGAACAATGTATTCGGAACCTTTAAAACCGCCGAGTGCGCCGATAAATACGGTGTTAAAAAGTTTGTTCTTATCTCTACGGACAAGGCCGTTAACCCTACGAATATCATGGGCGCATCGAAGCGTATCTGTGAAATGATAGTACAGACCTTTAATAAGCGCTCTGATACTGATTTTGTAGCCGTTCGTTTCGGCAATGTTTTAGGCTCTAACGGAAGCGTTATCCCACTGTTTAAAAGGCAAATAGAGCAGGGCGGCCCCGTTACCGTTACAGACCCTAATATAATAAGATATTTTATGACTATTCCCGAAGCGGTTTCCCTTGTTTTGCAGGCAGGCGCTAACGCTAAGGGAGGGGAGATATTCGTCCTCGATATGGGTAAGCCAGTCAAAATTTTGACCTTGGCAGAAAATCTTATAAGACTTTCGGGCTTTACTCCCTATAAGGATATTCAGATTAAGTTTACGGGTCTGCGTCCCGGCGAAAAGCTTTATGAGGAGCTTTTAATGTCGGAGGAGGGTCTTACCGCTACCGAAAACAATCTTATCCATATAGGTAAGCCTATTGATATTGACGAGGAACTGTTAATTGATACCCTTAACGAAATGCACTCTGTTATGTATGATGAAAGTGCGGACGTACGTGGTCTCGTGAAAAGAATAGTTACCACTTATAAACCGGAGAAGAATTCATAACAAATTATTTTATTCGCAGCCTCTAAAATTTTTGGAACAGAGAAAAGGTACTATGAATAAAAGATATAACATCTTGCTGTTTGATTTAGATGATACCCTCCTGGATTTTACCGGCGATGAAAAAAAGGCAATAAGTACCGTCCTTGAAAGGCACGGCTTACCCTGTGGTGAGGACGTGCTTGAGGCATATTACAATCTTGATAATTGGCAGACCTTTATGATGGGAGATATATCGGCTAAAACGGTTATAACCAACCGCTTTTCGGTATTGCTCAAGATATTGGAGGCAGAAAACATTAAGGAGCTTGCGGACGAGTACTACTCTTTAATGCTTTCAAGTCATAAGCTGATAAAGGGTGCATTAAAGCTTCTGCGGCGTCTGAAATCGGAAGGGTACAAACTTTATATAACTACAAACGGCTATCCTGAATTTCAGTATAAGCGCATAAAGGATGCCCGTATTGCTAATTTTTTTGACGGTATTTTTATCTCCGAGGAAATTGATTTGAGAAAACCTACCCCTGCGTTTTATAAGTATGTATTTAACCGTATTCCCGAAAGTAAGTTATCCAATATCCTTATTATCGGTGACGCACAGACTTCTGATATTTTAGGCGGTATAAATGCCGGAATAGATACCTGTTGGTATAACCCAAACGGCAGAAAAGGTCGCTACAGACCTACATACCAAATAAAAACTTATGAAGAATTAGAAAAAATTCTTTAAAAAAGTATTGCATTTCTTGAAGTTTTGTGATATTATAACTTGTACGTGAGTTAAGGTGCATTGATTTTATCGGGTTTTTCCCGTTTTCATACGCACTATGTGTTAGGAGGTGTCAAGATGCCGAATATTAAATCAGCTAAAAAGCGTGTTCTCATAAGCAAGGCTAATTATGAGCATAACAAGGCTTACCGTTCAGCTTTAAAGACTGCAGTTAAGAAGGCTGACGCAGCTATTGATGCTAAGTCAGAGGATATGGCTGTTGTTGTTAAGGCCGCTGTTAAGAAAATCGATCAGGCAGCCTCCAAGGGTATTCTTCACAAGAATAATGCCGCAAGAAAGAAATCAGCTTTGGTTTCCCGTCTTAACAAGGCTTAATTGCTACACAATTACGAGCTGTCGCACCAAACGGTGCGGCAGCTTTTTTGTATGGACAAAAAACTTCCGCAAATCTGTACTTGCTTACTGTTGTGGTGTAAATTCGGCAAAGAACTTTGAGACATCGGTTAAAAAACAGTTGATGAATTAGGGAATGTATGGTATAATTTAATGAATATAAATTTCAGTTTTGGTGATAGGAATGCGGATTTTAGGAATAGACCCCGGTTACGCCATAGTTGGCTACGGTATAATAGATTACCACTGCGGTCATTTTTCGGTTGTTGGCTACGGTGCTGTTACTACCTCTGCCGGCATACCGTTTCCTGAAAGACTTAATTCCATTTATAAAGATATACAGTTTTTGATAGATAAATACAAGCCTGATGATTTGGCGATTGAAAAGCTCTACTTTAATACTAACTCCACTACGGCTATTGACGTAGCACAGGCTAGGGGAGTTATTGTTCTTGCCGCCGAGTCTGGGGGACTTAGTGTCAATGAGTACACCCCCTTGCAGGTAAAGCAGTCGGTTACGGGGTACGGCAGAGCTGAAAAGCATCAGGTAATGGAAATGGTGAAAAGTCTTTTGTGCCTTAAAGCTGTCCCTAAGCCTGACGATACGGCTGACGCATTGGCTATAGCCGTCTGCCATGCACATTATTCAGGCTCGGCTTATTCTAAGATATGTATGGAGGTAAAGAAAAGATGATAGCATCCCTTAGAGGAAAGCTTTTGTATTCCGACGAAACCACCGTAATTGTTGAGTGCTCGGGTGTAGGCTTTAAATGCACCGTTACCAAAAATACCTTAAATAACCTCCCTAAAAAGGGTGAGGAGATTTTTCTGAATACCCATATGGCTGTCCGTGAGGATGCTATGGATTTATACGGCTTTTATGATATGGAGGAGCTTTCCGCCTTTAAGCTTATAACCTCGGTAAACGGAGTAGGTGCTAAGATAGGTATAGCCTTGCTTTCGGAATTTAAAGCCGATAAATTGCTCTTATATATCGCCTCAGGTGATGCTAAGGCGCTTACCGCCGCATCGGGAGTAGGAATTAAATTGGCACAGAGAATTGTCCTCGAATTAAAGGATAAGGTGGGAAGTCTAAGCTTTGGTGACAATGATGAAATTATCGCTGTCAGTAAGGTTGATGCTGTTTCCGCTTCAAGTGAGGCGGTTGAGGCTCTGGTATCCCTCGGTTATACTAAGGGTGAGGCATCCTTGGCTGTCAGCAGACTGGATAGCACGCTTTCTCCCGAGGAGCTTATAAAGCAGGCGCTTAAATCCCTTGCAAGGAGGTAAAAATCTTTGATAGAACAAGAAATGGATTTTGAAAACCGTATAGTTTCGCCTGATTACAGCGGTACACAGGACGAGGCAGAGCTTTCCTTGCGACCTAAAAAGTTAAGCGAATATATCGGTCAGGATAAGGTTAAGGATAATCTTAAAATTTATATAACCGCCGCCCGTCAGCGCAATGAAACCCTTGACCATGTACTGCTTTACGGTCCACCCGGACTTGGTAAAACCACCCTTTCAGGCATTATTGCTAAGGAAATGGGAGTAAATTTGCGTGTAACTTCGGGTCCTGCTATAGAAAAACAGGGGGATTTGGTTGCGATACTTACCTCCCTTGAGGAGGGTGATGTGCTTTTTATTGATGAAATACACCGCCTTTCCCGTAACGTTGAGGAAATTTTGTACCCTGCTATGGAGGATTTTTCCCTTGATATTATAATCGGCAAGGGACCCTCGGCAAGGTCGATAAGAATTGACGTTCCTCATTTTACCCTTGTAGGCGCTACTACCCGTTCGGGTCAGCTTACGGCGCCTCTGCGTGACCGTTTCGGTGTGCTTTTAAGACTTGAACTTTACACACCCGAACAGTTAGCTGAAATAGTAATCCGCTCGGCAGGCATTTTAGGGATTGAAATTGACCGTGACGGCGCATTGGAAATAGCTTCTCGATCCCGTGGAACACCGAGAATTGCCAACCGCCTTTTAAAGAGGGTAAGGGATATTGCGCAGGTTGAGTATGACGGTGTTATAAATGAGCAAACCGCTAGGGCGGCATTATCCCGTTTTGAAATAGATGAATTAGGTCTCGACGATTTCGACCGCAAAATGCTTACCGCTATTATTACCCACTACGGCGGCGGTCCCGTAGGACTTGACACTTTAGCGGCGGCTATAGGCGAGGAAGCGGTGACTATTGAGGACGTTTACGAGCCGTATTTAATGCAGATAGGCTTTTTAAACCGAACCGCCAGAGGCAGATGCGTTACCGCTTTGGCATATGAGCATTTAGGAATACCAATGAATAATAAAACAAATCAACAATCAATGTTTTAAAGGAGTTTGAATTATGGGAAGATTATTTGGAACAGACGGCGCAAGAGGTATTGCAAATACCGACCTTACATGTGAATTGGCAACTAATATCGGCAGAGCAGCGGCATTTGTGCTGACAGAGAAAACCACCGAAAAACCTAAGGTACTGATAGGCAAGGATACACGTGTATCCTCCAATATGCTTGAAATGGCGCTCGCAGCAGGTCTTTGCTCTGTAGGAGCGGATGTAGTGCTGGTGGGCTTTGTTCCTACACCTGCTATAGCCTACTTGGTTAAGGACAGAGAGGCAGATGCCGGAATTATGATTTCCGCATCACACAACCCCTGCGAATATAACGGCATCAAAATTTTCGACAGTAACGGCTATAAATTGCCCGATGCTATGGAGGAAAAGATTGAGGCTTTAGTGCTTGACGATATGTCTCCCATAACCTTTCCCACAGGCGAGGGCGTAGGCAGTGTATTTATGCGCCACGACTATGTTGACCTTTATATCGACCATATTGTAGAGTCTGTAAATGCCGATTTAAGCGGACTTAAAATTGCAATTGACTGTGCTAACGGCTGTGCTTCCTATACAGCAGAAAAGCTTTTTACAAGACTTGGTGCAAAGGTGCATATGATGCACGATTCACCTAACGGTGTTAATATCAACGCTCATTGCGGCTCTACACATATGGATGACCTTATCGACTATGTAAACGGTCATGAGGTGGATTTAGGATTAGCTTTTGACGGCGACTCCGACCGTTGCTTGGCAGTAGACGAAAACGGCAAGCTTATTGACGGTGATAAGATGATAGCCATATTTGCCCTTGACCTTAAAAACAGGGGTCTTTTAAATGACGATACAGCCGTTGTAACCGTTATGACAAACTTAGGCTTTAAACATTTTGCAAGGGATAACGGCATAAATGTGGCCGAAACTAAGGTAGGCGACCGTTATGTGCTCGAGGAAATGCTTAAGAAGGATTATGTTATAGGCGGTGAGCAGTCGGGTCATATTATATTTAAGCAGTTCGCAACTACGGGTGACGGTCAGCTTTCAGGTGCGGTTTTAGCTTCTGTTTTGGCCAAAAC
>JAFUOL010000008.1 GCA_017481865.1 Clostridia bacterium
AGCCAAAGCCATTCCCCAGCCGCCGGCACCTAAAACCGTTATCTTAGCCATTTTTCTTGCCTCCTATCTTATTTTCATTTCCTTCAATCAGGCGCTTTATATTATCCTTATGCTTTACAAAAACCATAATTCCCATAATGATGCTGAACATAGCCTGAGGCCACAGTAAAGCAGATTCGTCATGGAACACAATTGAGAGTATTACTACGGTTACGGTAGCTAATAAAGAGGAAAAGGATACTATTCTTGAAACAATGGTGGAAACAGCAAATACACAAAGTCCCAAAACAATGGCTATAGGAGAGCATAACGAGAAAATTCCTACACTGGTAGCAACACCTTTTCCCCCCTTAAACTGGAAGAATATCGGGAAAATGTGACCTAACATACAGGCAAGTCCGCAAACGTATGCGCCGTAGATAGGCTGAGACCAAGCACTGGCAGCCGATGTATGAATATAATCGAAAATCAGCTTACCTATATATACTGCTGCAAAACCCTTAAGCGCATCGAAAATAAAGGTTAAAGCCCCCGGCAGAAAGCCTGCATTACGCATAACATTGGTAGTTCCTGCATTTCCGCTACCCATCTTTCTTACGTCCTTTTTAAGAAAAAGACTGCTGAATATAACGGCAAAATTTATACTTCCTATAAGATATGCCGCTATAACGGCAATAACTGCGGTAATGAACAATTTACTTGTCGCCCCTTTCACGAATAACAAACCTTACGGGTGTACCCTCAAGACCGAAGGTAGAGCGTATCTGGTTTTCGAGATACCTCTGATATGAAAAATGGAAAAGCTCCGCCTTGTTGCAGAAGCAAACAAATGTAGGCGGCTTGGTGGAAGCCTGTGTCATGTAGTATATTTTCAGTCTCTTACCCTTATCTGTAGGAGGCTGAACACGGGCGGTAGCATCGGCTAAAATATCGTTAAGCATACCTGTTGAAATACGCATGGTATTTTGCTCATTTACGTACTTTATAAGCTCGAAAAGGCGGTCAACCCTCTGCCCCGTTTTAGCCGATATAAATAGGATAGGCGCATAGGGCATAAAGGAGAAATCCACCATAAGCTTTTTGCGAAAGCTATCCATAGTAGTGCCGTCCTTTTCCACAGCATCCCACTTATTAACGGCTATAATGCAGGCTTTGCCCTGCTCGAGAGCCAGTCCTGCCACCTTGGAATCCTGCTCAGTAAAGCCGTCGGTACCGTCTATCATTATAACACAGACATCTGCCCGTTCAATCGCCATTTTAGCACGCAAAACGCTGTACTTTTCTATCTTATCCTCAACCTTGGATTTTCGTCTCAAACCTGCGGTATCAATAAAATTATACTTAACACCGTTTTTCTCTATTCTTGTATCGATAGCATCACGGGTAGTACCTGCAATATTGGAAACGATAGAACGCTCCTCACCTGCTATTTTATTTATAAGGGAGGATTTTCCCGCATTAGGCTTACCGATTATGGCAACGTTTATAATTTCCTCCTCGCTGTCCTCAAACTCCTCCTCTGGGATATGGCTTAATACCGCATCCAATAGGTCACCCGTTCCGTGACCGTGTACCGAGGAAACAGCTATAGGGTCGCCCAACCCTAAATTATAAAACTCGTAAAATTCAAGAGGTGTCTCACCTATTTTGTCGCACTTATTAACACAAAGCACTATCGGCTTTCCGCTTTTTTGAAGCATTGCCGCAACGTCCATGTCCGCCGCAGTTACACCGCTTTTAAGGTCGGTAACAAAAATTATCACAGAGGCTGTATCAATAGCAAGCTGTGCTTGGGCACGCATACTGCTTAAAATTATATCATCGGTTTTAGGCTCGATACCGCCTGTATCCACCATCATAAGCTTTCTGCCAAGCCATTCTGCGTCACCGTATATACGGTCACGGGTAACACCGGGGGTATCGTCAACAATAGACAGCCTTTTTCCTATTATTTTATTAAAAAGCGTTGATTTACCAACATTCGGTCTGCCTACAACGGCAACTATCGGTTTAGCCATAATTCGCTCCTTTTTGTTAAAATTCCCTCCCGAGAATTTTATCAACTAATTCATATCCGTCATTATCGACGGGGATTATTTTAATATTAAGGTCGTTTGATAACTGCTCTAATGTAATACTGTCTAAAAACATATCGCCGCCGTCTCTGAGCATTACCGACGGTATGAGCAGCTCGTCTCCTAATTCCGTATTTTTTAACTGATTTTTCAAATCGGTGGCTGTAACAAGACCTGCTACTGTAATCTCACCGCCGAAAAATTCATTTTTAATCGGAATTACCCTACATTTTAGATTATCCCACTTTTTTGTAATTCTGTCAACTATTTCCAATATAAAAGGATATGCCGCTTCTCCTGTAGCTATGGTAATTATGCGCTTATCAGTAAGTTTATAATCACATTCCTTAATAGCTTTGTCAGCCTCACTTAAAAGCAGAGGAACCAATCCTACACCGTTTTCAAGCTGATGAAATTTTCCGTAGTAACTCGCATCAGGCAAGAGCTTTTCGGCTATAATGTAAACTTCGTCTGCTCCGTATACCCTGCGCTCGCCGTATTTTTCCATAGCCTTATCGCCGAAACGGTCAATAATTTCCAAGGTTTTAGTGGCACTTTCCTTATTATAAGGCTTAATTTCGGCAAGCCCCTCTCTATAACGGGTTAGCCCTACGGGAACTGCGGCAATACACTCAACCTGCTCTAATTCCAATAAATCGGCTAAGCTTCTTTCAAGCTCCTTACCGTCGTTAATATCGGGGCACAGCACCAACTGGCAGTTAAGCTTTATACCGGCATCGTTAAACCGTTTCATGATTTCCAAAGCTTTGCCTGCATTTTTATTGCTCATCATTTTAACCCTAAGCTCGGGATTAGTGGTATGCACCGAAATATTTATAGGACTTATATGCATATTTATAATACGCTCAATCTCATGCTCTGTAATATTTGTAAGGGTGATATAATTACCGAACAGGAAAGAGAGACGTGAATCGTCATCCTTAAAATAGAGGGTTTCCCGAAGTCCTTTTGGCAGCTGGTCGATAAAGCAGAAAACACACTTATTGCGGCAGGTGTGCTTTTTGTCCATAAGGTAGGTTTCAAATTCCAAGCCTAATTCGTCATACTCCGCCTTTTTAATTTTTGCGGTCTTAGTCTTACCCTTAGCGTTAATAAAGCATAAATCAATACGGCTGTTATTCTGATAAAAACGGTAATCAAGTACGTCCATTATCTCGTTACCGTTAAGTGTCAAAAGCACATCCCCATCCCTTACACCCTTTTTATATGCAGGACTGCCCTTTATGACTGATTTTACTATTACGGACACTTCTTACCCTCCTACCTTCAAAAAAATAAGGGGGATTCTAATCCCCCTAAAATTTTTAAGCAAATTATTCGCCTACTTTAACAACCTCACGGCCGTTGTACTTACCGCAAGCAGGGCAAAGTCTGTGAGGACGCTTATATTCGCCGCATTCACACTTTACAAGTGTGGGAGCGGTGAGCTTCCAAAGGTTGTTTCTTCTTTTGTCACGTCTTGCTTTAGATGTCTTTCTCTTCGGTACTGCCATTTTTCGGCACCTCCTTAAGTTGATAATTCATTATTATTAAGTAATTCGGCAAGTGCTGAAAATCTGGGGTCAATTTCTTTTTCCGGACAGTCGCATTTACCGTCGTTCAGGTTCTTACCGCATTTTGGACAAATGCCCTTGCAGTCATCCTTACACAGATGCTTCATAGGCAGGCTTACTATTACCTCCGAATAAATAAACTCGTCAATATCGAGCTTCATATCGGGAACTAACAGTATAGTGTCGCTATCCTCCCCCTCAATGGCGGCGGCAAGCGACTTATCAACCTTAACGGTCTGCTTACGTTGGGTATCAATACCGCAACGGTCGCACGGAGCGTCATACTCGTAAGTAATAACAGCCTCTAACCTGACAAGACTCGCCTTGTTGGATACTGTGCCGTTAATATTCACAGACTTTTTGAGCGGATAAACACCTGCAAATTCAACTGAGCTTAAATCCAACGAATACTCGATGTCAAGGGAAGAATTCTCATTGACAAATATACGTTTTAAATCAATAATCATACTTCCACCTCTATCGTCACGGTATCTATTATAGCCTCACCGTCCTACTTTGTCAAGGATTTTATTTTGTAAACGTGTAAGAAAAATTTATAAAAACGACAAACTTTCAGTCAATTTCCGAATTTTGTTAATTTTTTGTTAAGATTATAAAATATCAGTTAATTTAATCCTTTATTTTCCTTTGTTTCGTTGTATATTATTGATTTTATCGTTATAATCGGTGTAAATGGGTGGAAATTGTTAAATTTACTGCAAAGTTATTTTGTTCCTGAATTTATCATCAGAAAAGACCCTTCAAGGAGGTGCGTTTTACAATGGAAAGTCCGTCTAATCTTTTTGTAGTTTGTCTCGGAGTAGGTACCGTATTCGTAGGTCTTATATGCATTATTCTGCTTTGCAAAATAATAAGTCTTTTATGCGGTATAGCCGACAATAAAGCTACCGAGCCGTCCGCAGTAGCCCCTGCCGCTGTTCAGGCTCCGTCTATCGGAACACCGATAGAAAACCGACAGGAAATAATCGCCGCCGTTTCCGCCGCCGTAGCGGAGGAACTAGGTACAGATATTTCCGCAATCAGAATTTTATCTTTTAAAAAAATTTAAAGAAAAAGGTGTAGAAAAATGAAAAAATATAATGTTACTGTAAACGGTACCGCTTACGAAATTACTCTTGAAGCTGTAGACGCAGCTGACGTTAAGACCGCAGCTCCTGCCCCCGCTGCAGCTCCCGCTCCTGCTGCAGCTCCTGCCGCTGCTCCTGCTCCTGTAGCACCTGCTGCCGGTGGCGAGACCATTTCCAGCCCCATGCCCGGAACTATTCTTTCCGTAAACGTTCAGAACGGTGCCGCTGTTAAGAAGGGTGACGTTCTTATGATACTTGAGGCTATGAAAATGGAAAACGAAATCATTTGCCCCTGTGACGGTACTGTAGCCTCTGTTAACGTACAGAAGGGCGCTTCGGTTGATACAGGCGCAGTTCTCTGCGTTATCGCATAAAACGTTGACACTATAAAAATTAAAAAGGAGTGTTAACTTAAAATGGATGCTATTTGGAATTTTATAGAACAGACCGGATTTTATATGCTTATAAACGGTTTTATGGCTGACGGCGGCTGGAAATACCTTGTTATGATATTGGTTTCCTTCCTGCTTTTATGGCTCGCTATAAAGAAGCAGTTTGAACCCCTTTTGCTTACAGGTATCGCATTTGGTATGCTGCTTACCAACCTTCCCGGTGCTGAGATGTACCACAGCGAGCTGTGGACACAGTTTATGGCAGGTGAGATAGGCTACGGCACCATATTGCATGACGGCGGCCTGCTGGATATATTATACATAGGTGTTAAAACCTGCGTTTATCCCTGCCTTATTTTTGTAGGCATAGGTGCTATGACCGACTTCGGTCCCCTTATTTCCAACCCGAAATCCTTGCTTTTGGGCGCCGCTGCGCAGGTTGGTATTTTTGCCACCTTTATCGGCTGTGCATATCTGGGATTCCCGCAAGAGGCTGCTGCTTCTATCGGTATTATCGGCGGAGCTGACGGTCCTACCGCAATTTACACCACATCTAAGCTTTTCCCCGAACTTTTAGGTCCTATTGCCGTTGCGGCTTACTCTTATATGGCTTTGGTTCCCGTAATTCAGCCTCCTATTATGAAGTTGCTTACAACAAAGAAGGAACGCCAGATAGTTATGAAGCCTCTGCGTCAGGTTTCAAAAACAGAAAAGATTATTTTCCCCATTGCAGTTACCGTATTTGTAGCTCTCTTAGTCCCCTCGGCTACTCCCCTTGTAGGCTGCTTAATGTTAGGTAACCTTTGGAAAGAGTCGGGTGTTGCAGAGCGTCTTTGCAAAACTGCACAGAACGAGCTTATGAATATCGTTACAATATTCTTAGGTATCTCCGTAGGTGCTACCGCTACTGCAAAGAACTTCTTGAATCTTGAAACACTTAAGATTCTTGCTATGGGTGTTGTTGCATTCGGTATGGGCACTGCAGGCGGTGTATTGCTTGCCAAGTTCATGAACCTGTTCACCAAGAACAAGATTAACCCCCTTATCGGTTCTGCAGGTGTTTCAGCTGTTCCTATGGCGGCACGTGTTTCACAGACTGTCGGTCAGAAAGAGAACCCCTCCAACTTCTTGCTCATGCATGCTATGGGACCCAACGTTGCAGGTGTTATCGGCTCGGCTATAGCCGCCGGTGTTCTTATAGCGCTGTTCGGTTAATTGTTTAAAGGAGATAAACATGGAAAACAAAAAGTTATTTATAACAGATACTATTCTCCGTGATGCACACCAGTCTCAGGCGGCAACACGTATGAGAATAGAGGATATGATTCCTGCCCTTGAAAAGCTGGACAAAATGGGCTACTGGTCCATTGAGTGCTGGGGAGGAGCTACCTTTGACTCCTGCATGCGTTTTCTTAACGAAGACCCGTGGGAGAGACTTCGCACCTTAAAAAAGCATATGCCCAATACTAAATTGCAGATGCTTTTCAGAGGTCAGAATATTTTAGGCTACAAGCACTATGCTGATGACGTTGTTGAGGCATTTGTTGCAAAGTCGATTGAAAACGGTATCGACGTTATTCGTATTTTTGATGCTCTTAACGATAAGCGCAACCTTGAACAGGCTGTTAAAAGCTGTAAAAAGTACGGCGGCATCTGTGAGACTGCAATAAGCTACACAGAAAGCCCCGTTCACAATCAGGAATACTTTGTAAAGCTTGCAAAGGACCTTGAAAGCATGGGTGCAGACGTTATCTGTATTAAGGATATGGCTAACCTATTACTTCCTTATGATGCTTATTCACTCATTAAAAAGCTCAAAGAGAATGTAAAGGTTCCGATCCACCTTCATACCCACAACACCACAGGTACAGGCGACATGATGTATCTTATGGCGGCACAGGCAGGTGTTGATATCGTAGACTGTGCACTTTCTCCCTTTGCAAACGGCACCTCCAACCCCTCTACCGAGGCTTTGGTAGCCACCTTAAAGGGCACTGAGCGTGATACAGGTCTTGACCTTGAAGCTTTAAGCGAGGTTGCGGCACACTTCCGCACCGTTGCTGACAAGATGAAGGCTGAGGGCACACTTGACCCCAAGGTTTTAAATGTTGATACCAAGACCCTTATTTATCAGGTTCCCGGCGGTATGCTTTCAAACCTTTTGTCACAGCTAAAGCAGGCTAACGCAGAGGATAAGTACTACGATGTACTTGCCGAGGTTCCGAGGGTAAGAAAAGACTGCGGTTATCCTCCCCTTGTTACACCTACCAGCCAGATAGTAGGAACTCAGGCAGTTCTTAACGTTCATGCAGGCGAGCGTTACAAGATGGTAACCAAGGAAACCAAGGCAATGCTCAGAGGCGAATACGGTGCTCTACCCGCTCCCGTTAACGAGGATGTACGCAAGAAGGCCATCGGTAACGATAAGGTTATTACCTGCCGTCCTGCCGACCTATTACAGCCTGAGCTTGAAAAGTACGCAGCAGAAATGAAGGAAAAGGGCATCGGCAAATCCGCAGAGGATGTTTTAAGCTATGCTTTGTTCCCTCAGGTTGCAGAAAAATTCTTTGCAGTACGTGATAAAGCCCCCGAGGACGAAAACGCTGTAAGAAATCTTATAGTAGAAGA
>JAFUOL010000095.1 GCA_017481865.1 Clostridia bacterium
CTCTTGGTCTTGTATATATTTCTTTATCGTTGATTCATTTAAGCCTACTGTTGATACATAATATCCTTCTGCCCAAAAGTGTCGGTATTGATTATATATCATTTTTCTCCTGTATTTTGGTACAATTACTATATGGTACTTGCATAACCATTTTGTGTGTGATGAACTATTTGTGCTATTAGCCATTAAAATTCTCCTTTCGTAGTTCTCTAAGACTTGAACAACCTTATTGTACTACTTTGGGGAATTTTTTTGTATAACATTTGACGCGCACCCGCATAGCGGGTGGTTCTTTGGTTTACGCAACAGCGTAAACCAGCCTAAAGGCATAAAATCAAGAGTATCATTCGTAAAAAACCTGAATGATACTCTTTTATTATTCATTGTATAAAATCCATACAGGACCTTGTTTCTGTAAAGGGTCGAACCTTGGTATCGGCTACCTTTACATGCTCGGGGTGTGTAGCGTACCCATGTAAAGCTGCCTCGCTTTCAAAAACCGAATAGAGCATAACATCTGCGTTAGACGAGGAAAGCGCCTCGGTTTGAACCTTTATTTCCAAAAGCCCCGGAACAACTCCCAAAAGTCCCTCAAGACCTTCCTTTATCCCCTGCTTTACCGACTCATTATTATATTCGTCCTTCAGTTTCCAAAGAATTATGTGTTTTACCATAATTTTCACCTTTCATTATATGTAATTAAAATTATATGTACGACTTTAACAGCTCAATAGCCTCTGATAGTGAGCCAAGCTCTGCAAGCATCAGCTTTTTTATATCATCACTAAAGGGCACTATATCCGGCACACCTATGCACTTCATACCTGCACTATGCCCTGCCCTTATGCCGTTGGCTGAATCCTCAAACACAAAGCAACTCTCAGGCGCAACACCTAACTTTTCAGCTGCCAAAAGAAAAATGTCAGGCGCAGGCTTTCCGTTCTGAACGTCATGTCCGCCCACTATAGCATCGAAATAATCCGTAGCTTGCACTTCTTTTAAGTGATGGTCGATTGAAGCTCTTGAAGAACCCGAAGCTAATGCGATTTTTATATTGTTAGCCTTTAAAAATCCCAGCAGCTCGCCAGCACCCGATTTAAAAACCACCTTGCTGTTTTCAATAATATATCGGCGCATATTTTCTTTAAAAGCAGTCAAATCAATTGACGGAAACCTGTCGGTAATATATTTCGACCAGCCGATTTCGTTCATTCCGCAAACATCGTATATGCACTCACCCATATTTTTGATGCCTTGCTTTTCACCTGCATACTCCCATGCGGGAATACAAATTCTCTGGGTGTCCAACAGCGTGCCATCCATATCAAATACAACACTGAACATTTAATCCCTCCGGAGCAAATTATAGCACATAAAGGCAACATAATCAATCGCTAAAAACTTGCTAACCGAACAAAATATTTTTTATAACATTAAACAATTTATTGCAATCCCCTACGAAATATGTTATATTTATTTCAACAACTCGGAGGAGTGATTTTATGACAAAGAAAATAAGAAATTTAGTTATTATTGCCGTGGTTGCGGTTTTCGCCGTAATTGTAGCAGCTAACTGCTTTACCATTGTTGATGCAGGTCATACGGGCGTTGTGGTGACTCTCGGTAAAGTAAACGAAGGTGTTTTGCAGGAGGGTATGCATCTAAAGGCTCCCTTTGTTCAGAAGGTAGTTAAAATAGACAACCGTATTGTAAAGCTGGAAGTAGATACCGAGGCTTTTTCAAAGGATTTGCAGACCGTAGCTACCACCCTTGCTATCAACTACCGTGTCGATACCTCAAAATCCTACAGCATTTATAAAAACATAGGTGCCGACTACGAAAACGTGCTTGTAGCACCTGCCGTAAACGAGGTTTTAAAGGCGATAACCGCCCAGTACACTGCCGAGGAAAGTGTCACCAACCGTGCTCTTATTTCCGACGGATTGATACAGGGCCTTAACGAAAAGCTTAATAACATAGGTCTTTACATAACAGACGTTAATATTATCAATTTCGACTTTTCGGATGCATTTATAACCGCCATTGAGGAAAAGCAGGTAGCACAGCAACAGTTGCTTAAAGCCGAGACTGAAAAGCAGACTGCCATTACAAACGCCGAGGCGCAGGCTGAAACCACACGTATTAAAGCCGAGGCGGAGGCTGATGCCAACAATAAAATCAAGGCATCCCTTAATGAGGATATTATACGCTCCAAGTTTTATGAAAAGTGGAACGGTGAGCTACCGCAGGCAATGGGTAGTGACTCAATCATCACAAGCATTGACGGCGGAAGTGCGGAATAGAACATATAACGTAAAAGCACAAGGACGATTTCCTTGTGCTTTCTTTTATTTTATCTTCTCAATATCGTAAGGTGTGGTCTGGTAAACGAAGTAGTTAAGCCAGTTGGAGTAAAGCAGACTTGCGTGCGACCGCCAAGTGACCACGGGGGATTTTTTGGGGTTGTTATCGGGAAAGTAATTTTTTGGTATCTCGATAGGCTTGCCCTCACCTAAATCCCTGAAATACTCGTTTGCCAAAGTATCTCTATCGTACTCGGAATGCCCCGTAATAAAAATCTGCTTACCGCCTTTAGTGGAGACTGCGTAGACCCCTGCCTCGTCAGACGAAGCTAAAATTTTTAATTCCTTTACCTTTTTAATATCCTCTGCCGAAACGGTGGTGTGACGGGATTGGGGAACCATAAAATTATCGTCAAATCCACGGAATAGTATGGATTTTTTATAATCCACCTTATGGGAGAAAACACCGAAAAGCTTTTTATTAAGCTGTTGCTTATTTATACCGTAGTGGTAATAAAGCCCTGCCTGAGCGCCCCAGCAGATATGGAATGTAGAATGAACATGGGTCTTTGTCCATTCCATAATCTCACAAAGCTCCTCCCAGTACTCCACTTCCTCAAAGTCCATGTGCTCAACGGGTGCACCTGTTATAATCATGCCGTCAAAGGTGCGGTGCTTAACATCCTCAAAGGTCTTATAGAATGTGAAAAGATGCTCGGCAGAGGTGTTTTTTGATTTATGGCTTTTGGTGTGTATAAACTCCAAATCCACCTGTAAGGGGGAGTTGCCGAGAAGTCGGGAAAGCTGGGTCTCGGTCTCAATCTTTTTGGGCATTAAATTCAGCAGTAAAATTTTAAGGGGACGTATATCCTGAGTTATTGCCCGAGTTTCGGTCATAACAAAGATATTTTCGTCATTTAACGTTTTTACCGCAGGTAAATCGTTGGGAATTTTAATAGGCATAATTGTTATACCATTTCCTTACTTTTTAAATATTATCAAGCGCCTGCTTAATATCGGCAATTAAATCCTCAGCATCCTCAAGTCCGCAGGAGAAGCGCACCAAATCAGGCGAAACACCTGCGGCGGCTAATTCCTCGTCATTCATCTGGCGATGGGTTGCGCTTGCAGGGTGGAGACAGCAGGTACGTGCATCTGCAACATGGGTTTCGATAGCGGCAATTTTAAGGCCCTTCATGAAAGCCTCTGCCGCCCGTCTGCCGCCCTTTACTCCGAAGCTTACAACTCCGCAGGTGCCGTTCGGCATATATTTCTGTGCAAGGCTGTAGTACTTATTTGAGGGGAGTGACGGGTAGTTCACCCATGCAATTCTATCGTCCGCCTCAAGTGCCTTTGCGACTGCCAGACCGTTTTCGCAATGACGTTTCATTCTGACATGCAGGCTCTCAAGTCCCAAATTCAGCATAAATGCGCTTTGCGGTGACTGCACCGAGCCGAAATCACGCATAAGCTGAGCGGTAGCCTTTGTGATAAACGCACCTTCGAGACCAAAACGCTCGGTATAGGTAACACCGTGGTAGCTGTCATCGGGAGTGCAGAGTCCTGAGAACTTTTCTGGGTACTTTGTCCAGTCAAACTTGCCCGAATCTACGATACAGCCGCCTACTGCCGCACCGTGACCGTCCATATACTTAGTGGTAGAATGGGTAATAATATCAGCCCCATGCTCAAAGGGACGGCAGTTTACAGGAGTAGCAAAGGTGTTATCAATTATAAGGGGGACACCGTGACTGTGAGCCGCATTTGCGAACTTTTCGATATCAATCACAGTCAAAGCAGGGTTTGCAATAGTCTCACCGAATACCGCCTTTGTGTTGGGGCGGAAAGCGGCGTTTAATTCCTCCTCGGTGCAGTCGGGGTCAACAAAGGTAAAATCAATACCCATTCTTTTCATTGTAACGGCAAAAAGATTGTATGTGCCGCCGTAAATGGTAGAGGAGGAAACCACATGGTCTCCGCAGGAGGCGATATTAAATACCGCATAAAAGGATGCCGCCTGACCCGATGAAGTAAGCATTGCGGCAGTACCGCCCTCTAATTCGCAAATCTTAGCGGCTACCGTGTCGCAGGTGGGATTCTGTAGACGGGAATAGAAATATCCGCTCGCTTCCAAATCGAAAAGCTTGCCCATATCCTCGCTGGTGGCATATTTAAATGTAGTGCTTTGTATAATGGGTATCTGTCTCGGCTGACCGTTTTCGGGTGTATAACCGCCCTGAACGCACTGAGTACCCTTTCCTATATTTTTCATAAATATCACTCCAATTTGGTTAGGCTGTCGAGAGTTGAACCCATTAAGCCTTATACACTTATTAAAGAAAAGTATATCATTCTTAGTGTATTTTGTCCAGCACTTTTAAAAAATGATTGACATTTTTTCGTATTTTAAGTAGAATGTATTAAGTGAATGTATTTGCCATAAAATAAAACGAAAGGAACCGTTCACTGTAAATATTGTAAATTAAAGCGCCCGAACCGTACATATGGCATAGCGGTTGACGAGGATGGGGTTTATCGAAATTTCGGCGGATGCCCCACGGCAGACATGTCGTAAACGTGTACTTAAAACCCGAGAGTAATTTCGGCACAGAGGTATTACGCTATGCTATTATAGTTATGTACGGAACGGTGGAACTGTAGGTTGGCACCCTTTTTGGTGTGCTCTGATTTGTTTTATACCTTTTAATTTTCACACCTTTCCGTATATTTGGAAAGGTGATTTTTAATATGTGCGGAATAGTAGGCTTTGCAGGCAAAGAGCCTGCGGCGAAATTTTTATTAGAGGGACTGAGTAAGCTCGAATACAGAGGCTATGACTCTGCCGGTATAGCCACATTATCAGAGGGCGGCTTTACGGTGAAGAAAAGCACCGAAAGAATAGAAAGCCTTAAAGCGGATACCGCTGACGGCGCCAAGCTTAACGGAAACATAGGTATAGGTCACACCCGTTGGGCGACCCACGGTGCGCCCTCAATTCCCAATGCGCACCCACATTTGAGTGCTGACGGTAATTTTGCCGTTGTTCATAACGGAATTATTGAAAATTATTCCGAAATCAAGGCAGAGCTTGAAAGCGAGGGCTTTAAGTTCGTAAGCCAGACCGATACCGAGGTTATCCCCATGCTTTTGCAAAAGTATTACAAGGGTGACCTTATGCAGGCAGTACGTGCCGTTGCCGCCAGACTTGAGGGTTCTTATGCTCTGGGCATTTTGTGTGCCGACTACCCCGAAACCATAGTAGCCACTAGAAAATTCAGCCCCCTTATTATCGGTATAGGCGAAGGCTGTAACATAATAGCTTCTGACGTTACGGCTATAGTGTCACATACCAAAAATGTTATTTTCCCCGAGGACGGTGAAATTGCATTTATAACCGCCGATAAGGCAGAGCTTTTCGATGCAAACGGAAATGCTATAGAGAAAGAAATATCGGCTATAGGCTGGGATGTTGCCGCCGCAGAAAAGGGCGGTTATGACCACTTTATGATGAAAGAGATAAAGGAACAGCCCCGTGCCATTGCACAAACTGTAGAAAGCCGCATTAAAGGCAGAGAAATAGTTTTTGAGGACTTAAAGTTAGATACCGAAAAGCTTAAAAGCTTTAACCGTATTCAGATAATTGCCTGCGGTTCGGCTTACCATGCGGGAATTGTCGGCAAATACGTTTTCGAGGAGCTTTTGAGAATACCTACCGAGGTTGATATTGCCAGCGAATACCGTTACCGCAACCCAATAACCGATGATAAGACATTGGTTATAATAATAAGTCAGTCAGGCGAAACAGCAGATACACTTGCCGCCTTAAAAGAGGCAAGGGAGCTTGGCGCTCATACCTTGGCTATAGTAAATGTTGTAGGCAGTTCAATAGCTAAAGCGGCGGACGATATTATTTACACATGGGCAGGCCCTGAGATAGCCGTTGCTACCACAAAGGGCTACACCACCCAGTTGGCGGTAATTTACATGTTCGCTGTTTGGGCGGCAAGAAAATTAGGCTCTGCTCCTGTTGAGAGAATAGAGGCTATGTTTGACGGCCTTTTAAAGCTCCCCGAGGCTACCGAAAAGGCTCTGCTTTGCGAGGATACCGTAAAAGAGGCTGCAAAGGATTTAACCGATACCGAGTCAATGTTCTTTATAGGCAGAAATATAGATTATGCCGTAGCATTAGAGGCGTCATTAAAGCTTAAGGAAATTTCCTATATCCACTCCGAGGCATATGCCGCAGGTGAATTAAAGCACGGAACAATATCCCTTATTGAGGAGGACCGCACCGTAGTTGCCCTTTGCAGCTATCAGCGACTGCTTGACAAAATGCTAAGCAATGTTAAAGAAGTTTCTGCCCGTGGCGGACACATTGTTGCCTGCACAACAGAGGGCAACACCAATGTAGAAAGCAACGCACAGCGAGTTATCTACATCCCCGAAACCGACCCCTTGCTTACCGCATCGGTTGAGATAATCCCCTTCCAGCTTTATTCTTATTATGTAGCGCTTTATAAAGGCTGTGATATTGACAAACCCCGTAACCTTGCTAAATCGGTAACGGTAGAATAAATAAGAATTCAGCGGCGCTGAATTCTTGTTTAATGCGGAATGCAGAATTCGTAATTCGGAATTAAAGAGATTTTGATGCCACATTTAATTACGCATTACGAATTCATAATTCCGCATTATAAATTTCAATTCATACAAGCACAAAAAAACCGTTCATCCTAAGATGAACGGTTTTGTGTTGGCATCTACTTATCTTCCCAGGCAGCTTCCCGCCAAGTATTTTCAGCGCAAGCGAGCTTAACTTCTGTGTTCGGTATGGGAACAGGTGGACCCTCGCCGCAATCAACACCAACTGTTTGTCGGTCGACTTTGATATATTACCACACTTAATGACATTTGTCAAGCATTATTTTTAATTTTTTTTAAAAAATTTTATTTTGTCAGATATGAGGACACCGCATAGACCG
Source organism: Clostridia bacterium (assembly GCA_017481865.1). Classification (GTDB taxonomy): domain Bacteria; phylum Bacillota; class Clostridia; order Oscillospirales; family Acutalibacteraceae; genus UBA737. The sequence continues at coordinate 7,286 of JAFUOL010000095.1, forward strand.
TCTGCCCGTTATAAATAAGCCTCGACCAGCCACTATCGGAGACACCCGTTCTCGTAACGTATTCGCCGTTTTTAAGGGTGTAGACTATCTGTGAACCGTCACCTGTACTCGGAAGTGTGCGCAGATTGGTTTCCTCCTTTGCAGTGACCTGCTCATTAACCTCGGTGAATTTCATTCCGTTATTCCCCGACGAGGTTGTCTCGCTTTCGGTTGTAGGTTTATAGCTTAAGTCGGTTGTAAGATAGCTTGTAACCGCATAAACCGTTTGACCGTTATAGGTAAGCTTTGACCAACCGCTGTCGGAAATACCTATTCTTACGGCAACCTCACCGTTCTTAAGGGTATAAACTACAGTAGAGGAATCACCGCCTTTAGGAGCAGAGCGCAGATTAGTTTCATTCTTAGCCGTCACCTGCTCGTTGACCGTTTTAAAACCGTCGTCGGGCTCGGGAGTGGGAGTTTTATAGCTTAAATCGGTAGTGAGATAGCTTGTTACGGCATAAACGGTTTTGCCGTTGTAATTAAGCTTTGACCAGCCGTTTGTACCCGTAGCGGTACGGCTTAGGGTCTCGCCGTTTTTAAGGGTCGCCACAATATTTGCAGATGTAGAGGCGTTCTCCCTTAAATTAACAGTATCCTTAGCAGTTACGGTATCGTTTACGGCGGTATACACATTGTCCTTTTCTACAGGGGCTACCGCCTCGGGCACAGAGGCATTACTTTTCGCCTCGGCTTTATCGGCAGTGAAGTAAGAAACCACCATATCGGTATGACCCTTAATACCGCTTACATTACCCTTGTTGGTGTACTGCCACATATCGTATTTTCCGTTGTAGGTGGGATTAGTAACATTCGGATATGTAACATCGGGATAATGGGCGACCCAAATTTTATAATTGCTTTCAATTCGTGAGGTATCCCATCTTAAAGAATTTTCCAACTCCTTAGCGGCTGCATAAAATATACCGTCATAGCCGCAACCCTCTATAGCAGAAAGAAACGCCATAGCATTATCGGTACGCTGGGAATTTGTAAGGGAATACATACGGCTTTCAGAATCGAGATAACCCTCACAGTCATATACCACAGGATAGGATATTGGATAGCTTTTTACAGCCTCTGCTACCCAGTTAGCCTCCTCCTTAGCCTCACTTATCGAAACAGCGGTGGAAAAGAAGTAAACACCTATGAGTATTCCGTTTTTATTTGCCTGCTGAATGTTATAATCGGCACATTCGTCCTTATAAATTTTGCCGTTTTCTGCACGGTAGCCTATTCTTATAACGGCAAAATCCACACCTGCCGATTTTACCGACCTCCAGTCTATTTTACCCTGCCATTTGGAAACGTCTATTCCGTTGGCTTTACCCTGCTTTTTTTCGAGGTTTTCTATATTTACCTCTGCACCGTTTTCGGTATCCTTTTCAGCAGGCTGTGGGTCGGTATAATCTGCTGACACATCACTTACCGTACTGCTGATTTCAAGGGATGATGTAGATACATCAGAGCTTTCATTATCGCCCTTACCCTTGCATCCGCAGAAAACAAGGGTAATAGCGGCAATTAAGGCTGAAATTTTTAAAATAGGCTTATTTTTCATAGGTTTCCTTAACTCCTAACTATGCGGTTTCTCCAAACCGTGGGAGAAAACATTAACAGCATGGGGTATATCTCCAACCGTCCCAAAAGCATAGCACAGGAAAGCACAAGCTTTGCAAAAGCCGAATACTCGGCATAGCTGCTCATAGGACCTACCGACGAAAAACCGGGGCCGATATTGTTAAAGCAGGAAACGGCGGCGGAAATATTGGTCTCTAAATCAAAAGGCTCTAAGCACAAAAGAAGTAAAATAACCGCTATGCAAAGCATGTACAGCGCAAAATATGAGGCCACATTGGTTATTGTGGCATTATCAACCTTTTTGCCCTCAAAGCGTATAGATTCCACAGAACGGGTATGGAGCATATGCTTTAAATTAGAGCGCACCGACTTAAACAACAGTATAACACGTGACAGCTTAAGTCCGCCCGCCGTGGAGCCTGCACATGCGCCCATAAACATAAGCAAAAACAAAATTCCCTTTGAAAATGTGGGCCACAGGTTAAAATCGGCTGTAGCATAGCCCGTTGTGCTTATCAACGAAGCTACCTGAAAAGCCGAATTGCGAAGAGCATCCGAAGTGTTGCCGTACATGTCATATATATTAACGGTTATAAGGACGGTAGCGGTTGCAACTATAGTAAGATAAAACCAGAGCTCCTCACTTTTCAGCGCAGAGCGTACCTTTTTGGTAAGCACAAGGTAGTAAAGGTTAAAGTTTATACCGAAAATAACCATAAATACAGTTATCACCCATTGCTGATATGGGGTATAGCTTGCAAGACCGTCCGACTTAATACCGAATCCGCCCGTACCCGCAGTGCCGAGACTGTAAACAATGCTTTCAAAAGGAGACATTCCCCCTAAGAGCAGAAATAATGCCTCAGTAGCGGTAAGAACTATATATATAAGATAAAGTATTTTAGCCGTGCTTTTGATTTTAGGCACAAGCTTACCTATAATAGGTCCGGGCATTTCGGCACGCATTATGTGAATAGTCCGTCCCGTATCTGTAGGGAATATCGCCATCATCAGCACAAGTACACCCATACCGCCTACCCAGTGGGTAAAGCTTCGCCAGAAAAGTATACCGTGGGATTTGCTTTCAACATCGGTCAAAATTGATGCACCCGTAGTGGTAAAACCGCTGACTGTTTCAAAAAACGCATCTATAAAGGAGGGTATCTCTCCGCTTATAACAAAGGGGAGCGCTCCAACAGCCGAAAAGCATATCCAAGCAAGAGACACTATAACAAAGCCCTCTTTTGCGAATATTGTCTTATCCCTCGGTTTATTTAATACCGAAAGTACAAACGCAACAGCGAACGCTATTACTATAGTTATTAAAAAAGCAAAAGAGCTTTTCTCTTTATATATTAAAGAGCATGCCGCAGGGAGCATTAAAATAAAGGCTTCCAGCATAATAATGCGTCCCAGCATAAAAAGTACCATTCGTCTGTTCATAGCATTACCTCAAAATATCCGAAAGGTCATCAAGCCTTCTCTTAGCCGCAAGAACTATTACCTTGTCCCCTGCCATGAGCATATCCTCACCCGAGGGGATAATTGTTTTTCGGTCACGCACTATGCCGGCAATAAGTATGTTCGGCTTTAAATTCAGCTCTCTGAAAGGCTTTTGCAGAATACTAAGCCCTGACTTTACGCTGAACTCCAGCGCCTCTACCTTACCGTCCATAAGCTTGTAAAGGGTCTCAACGCTGCTGCCCTCGGAATTTTTAAGAGCACGGGCATACTGAATTATTACATCAGCTATGAGCTTTCTCGGAGACACAAAGCTTTCAAGCCCCCAATGCTCGGCAAGGGGGATAAGCTCGTCACGGTTGACCTTTGCTATTACCTTCGGAACATTCTGTGAGGAGGCATAGGAAGAAAGGAGTATATTTTCCTCGTCCATTCCCGTAAGGGCAACAAAGGCATCCAAGGAGCGCAAGCCCTCCTCTAAAAGCAGCTCCTGTTGAGCGCCGTCACCGTTTATTACTACAGCTTTGGGCAGGCTTTCGCAAAGCTCCTCGCAAAGAGCCTTATCCTTTTCTATTATTGTCACCGAATTTCCCGTTGCTGTGAGCATTTTTGCAAGGTAGTAAGCGGTACGGCTGCCACCTAAAATCATTATGTTTCTCGCCCTGCTTTTCTGAATTCCCATTTCACGGAAAAGCTTTATTATTTCCGACGGTGCCGCCGTAAGACCTATCTTATCTCCGCTTTTTAGAACAAAATTACCGTCAGGTATATAAGCCTCATCGCCACGCTGTACCGCACAGATAAGAAACTTTGCCGAGTACTCCATTCTAAGGTCGCTTAGCTTTTTATTTGCAAACGCCGAACCCTCTCTGAGCCACAGCTCTATCATTTCAAAATTTCTTACCGAAAAGGTTTCTATCTTTACCGCCGAAGGAAGTCGCAATATATTGTAAAGCTCCTTTGCGGCAAGCCGCTCGGGATTTATGGACATGGAAAGGTCAAGCTGCTGTTTAACAAAGCTAAGACCTCTGTCATTGTATTCAGGGTTGCGTATTCTTGCTATTGTATTACCCGCACCCATGCGCTTTGCTAAAAAGCAGGCGAGCATGTTAAGCTCGTCAGAGCCTGTTACGGCCGCTACCATTTCAGCATCAGCTACTCCTGCCTCCGCCAAAATATCGCTGTCGGCGCCGTTACCGCATACACCCATGACATCATATATGTTGGTAATCTCCGATATCACATCAGGGTCCCTGTCGAGGGCTACAACGTCATGTCCCTCCGCAACAAGACTTGCAACCAAGGTGGTACCTATCTTTCCGCAACCTATTACTATTATATTCATATCCATTCTCCTTTTAAGGCAAACAGTAATATTTATACAGAAACAGTTTAACACTATTCATCCCGTTTTACAACACAAAATATTATTTTTTATTGAGTTTGAAAAAAATCCGAATAAAAAACTTGACTATTGAAAACATTTGTGTTATTATAATATCTGCTTAATGCGGGTGTAGTTCAATGGCTAGAATCCCAGCCTTCCAAGCTGGTCGTGTGGGTTCGATTCCCATCACCCGCTCCAAAAGAGAAGTTGTGCCTTTAGGTGCGACTTCTTTTTTTCTTTGTATGGATGGGAATCGATCAAGGAGCAATAACAAACAGTCCGGTGGACTGTTTGTGCGACGCGGCAACGAGCGTAAGCGAGGCTATAGGCACGGCAGTGCCGAGACAAATTCCCATCACCCGCTCCAAAAGCGGCAAAGCAAGTTTTGCCTAAGATAAGAGATAATAGATAATAGTGAATAGATAAAAGATAGCACTATTTTAGTGCC
>JAFUOL010000096.1 GCA_017481865.1 Clostridia bacterium
GTGTGACGCAGATCGTGAAAACGGATGTGTCACAAACTGTGTCTTGCAAGCAGTTTTGGAAAAGGGTCGGTTAAACCGATGCGAATAATCCCAAAGAACATGGCATAAAGTGTACAAAAGGGGGGGAATTACGGATGCGAAAGGTAGCTTATAACAGAGGTGACGCCGTAGCTTATGCACGAAAATGGGCGCTTAAGCGAAACCCAGCTTTCTATGATTTCGAGAGCATCGGCGGAGATTGCACGAACTTTGCATCCCAAAGTATTTATGCAGGGGCACGGGTGATGAATTTCACACCTGTTTTAGGGTGGTATTACCGTTCCCTTTCCGACCGTTCGCCCTCATGGAGCGGTGTGGAGTACCTATATAACTTTCTTGTAAATAACCGTTCGGTGGGACCTTTTGGACATGAGGTTTCGCAAGACAGGGTGGAAATCGGCGACATCGTGCAGTTAGGAAAGCTTAGGGGAGGATTTTACCACTCCCCCATAATCACCGCCGTAAAGCCTGAGATATTGGTAGCGGCTCACACCTTTGATGCACTGGACAGACCGCTCGACACTTATATATACGACACTGCCCGTTTTATCCATATTGAAGCAATCAGGGTATGGTAGGATTCAATTTTCTGCTTGTAAAACAACTTTTTCTTGAAAAGATACAAAAAAGACCTTATAATATAATCAAAAAATTACAAGGAGTGTGTCCTTTTGGAAAAAGACGCAGTATCAGCAGGAGTATCCGAAATAGGCGGACTGTTTAGCATAGCCCAGATAAGAATACTCATTTGTTATATAATGTCGGCTATAAACGAGCCTGTACCGGGTAAATTACTTGCCGACACCCTGCATTTTGAGGGTATCGCAAACTGCTTTGAGGTAAACGATTCTATAGCCGCCCTGTGTAATAGCGGTCAGATAAAGCTTTATAACGAAAAAGAGGATACCTACGTTATAACAAAAAGCGGTCGGGACATAGCAGAGACTTTAAAAACAAGCCTCCCCTTTACGGTAAAGGACCGAGCCTACAGCGCCGCCATTAAAATGGTGTCCCGCTTTAAGAATATTAAGGAGACCGATATTAAAATTTCCCGTGAGGGAGATAATACCTATATTATATGCTCCACAGTAGATAACAATATTCCCTTTATGAGTGTAAAGCTGCTTGTTACCGACGAGGGTCAAGCTCTTACTATTAAGGAAAACTTCCTTAACGACCCGTCGGGAATATACTCAGAAATAATAAATCTGCTTACAGCTAAAAAAGACTGACAAGGATACCCTGCCAAAAAGAATGTATTTTCGGCAGGGTATTGTGATTTTTTAGTAAATTTGCTCTAAAGCGATAAAGAAATTTGTCACTTTTGCCACTTTGCGTAATAGAGTCAATGTGATAAAATATATAATATGTAAATAGAATTTTACATAGCTATTAAAGAGGAGTTGTAATTTATGAAAATTTCAAAGCTTTTGTCAATCATTACAGCGGCAGCGCTCTGTCTCGGCTGTCTTGCAGGTTGCGGCGGCGCAAACTATACAGCTGACAACACCGAGTACATTATCGGTGTTTCGGGTCCTTTAACAGGCGCTGCGGCAGTTTACGGTACAGCGGTTAAAAATTCCGCTCAGATGGCTGTTGACGAAATAAACGAAGCAGGCGGTCTTAACGGTGTAAGCTTCAAGCTCGTTGCTACCGACGATACTCATGACGCTACAAAGGTTGCCACAAACTATTCTTCAATGCTCGAGCAGGGCATGCAGGTATCCTTAGGTACAGTTACCACTGCCCCCGGTCTTGAATTTACAAACCTTTCTGTAGAGGATAATGTATTTTTCCTCACCCCCTCCGCTTCGGGTGATGATATTCCGAAGTATGACAACGGTTTTCAGATGTGCTTTGCCGATGGTAATCAGGGTAAGGTTGCGGCTGATTATGTAAACGAAAATTACAAAAATCAGACTATCGGTATTTTCTATAAGTCCGACGAGGCTTATTCCAACGGTATCTACAAGCAGTTCAAGGAAAACCTTGATTCATCTATCACCACCGTTGAAACCTTGTTTACAGATGCTAACGATAAAGACTTTTCTACCCAGATAAGCACTCTTAAGGACTGCAAATTCATATTTATGCCTATTTATTATACCCCTGCTACCGTATTTATGAATCAAGCCAAAGACCAGCTTGCGGATGATGCTATCTACTACGGCTGTGACGGATTTGACGGTATTGAATCAAACTTCGACGTAACATCTATTCCTCAGGAAATCACCATGCTTTCTCACTTCAATTCCAAGGCTACCGACGGTGCTGCCGCTGATTTCGTTAAGAAGTACACCGAAAAGTACGGAAGTGACACTCTTAACCAGTTCGGCGCTTCGGCTTATGACTGTGTATACGCTATATACAACGCAATGAAAGAGGCAATTGACGACGGTAAGGAAATCCCCGTTACCATTTCCGCCTCCGACCTTTGCGATATCTTAAAGGAAAAATTCAACGGCGACTTCACCTACTCGGGTGTTACTGGTAACGACATCACTTGGGACGAAAGCGGATACGTTAACAAAGGCGCTGTTAAGTACGTTATTAAGGAAGCTAACGCACAGTAAGGACATATTAAACTTTTAAGTGATAATTTGCCGGTGGGGATTTAACGCACCGGCAAATTGTTATAAATAATAAGAAATTTTTTGTAGGAAAATCTTATGGAAATTATAGAAACTTTAATAAACGGGCTTAGCTCGGGCGGTACATATGCTATGATAGCTTTAGGCTATACAATGGTTTACGGTATCGCAAAAATGCTTAATTTTGCCCACGGCGACATAATTATGGTGGGCGGATATATGATATTTGTTACTATGGCGGTAACAGGAAGTCCTATTATAGGTATTATTGCCGCAATTCTCTTTTGCGTGCTGCTCGGTATCACCATTGAAAAGGTAGCCTACAAGCCTTTAAGAGGGGCCTCCCCCTTGGCGGTGCTTATTACGGCCATAGGTGTAAGCTACTTATTACAGAGTACAGCTCAGATGATATTCGGCTCTGCACCTAAAATGGTAATTATAGCAGACCTCGGTAATATAACTGTAGGCTCCCTTAAGATACCTGTTTATACCGTTATAACCCTTATATGCTCCTTTGCGGTTATGATAGCTCTTAATCTCTTTGTTAAATACACCAAAGTAGGCAGAGCTATGATAGCTGTGTCTGAGGACAGAGGTGCCGCACAGCTTATGGGTATAAACGTAAACGGCATTATTATGATAACCTTTGCCATAGGCTCTGCCCTTGCCGCCCTTGCAGGCTTTTTCATGCTGATGAAATCCCCCAGCCTTTCCAACACCTTAGGTGCAATGCCTGGAATTAAGGCATTTACGGCGGCGGTTATCGGCGGAATAGGCTCAATACCGGGCGCTATGGCAGGCGGTATACTTATGGGCGTTGTCGAGGCGGTTTCCTTTAAAATTCCCGCAATCGCTCCTTATACCGACGCTATTGAGTTCCTTATCCTCATCATAATACTCCTTGTTAAGCCCTCGGGTCTTTTAGGTAAGGTAAGAAGGGAGAAGGTATAATGGCAAAGGCAATTACGAAAATCAAATGGAAGCATTACATAAACTACATTGCAGTAGCCCTTTTAACGGTCATTTTTGCCGTTATGTCCTTCGGGGGAATGCTCACATCCTCTACAATTTACCTTCTTGAAAAAATTGCTATTGCAATATTGCTTGCGGTATCTCTAAGCATAGTCGTAGGCTTTTTGGGCGAGCTTTCCTTAGGTCATGCAGGCTTTATGTGTGTTGGAGCTTACCTTGGCGGTAAGACTTCCTGTATTTTAGAGCCGATTCTGGGTAACGGCTTTTTAACCCTTGTTATTTCCCTTATTATAGGCGGAGCCGCTGCAGCGGTATGCGGTGTTATAATCGGCTTGCCCGCTTTAAGACTTAAGGGAGACTATTTGGCTATAGTTACCCTCGCCTTTGGTGAGATAGTACGCTCTCTTTTCATGAACTCCAGCGACGAATCCTTCGGCGGCTCTTTGGGACTGAACACTCCCCGTTACGATAAAAACACCCTATTTATTATAGCCCTTGTGCTGGTGCTCTGTTGCCTTGCTATTATGCAAAATATCATACGCTCTAAGCACGGCAGAGCTATTACCTCTATAAGAGATAACGAAATAGCCGCCAGAGCTACAGGCATAAACGTTACAAAGTATAAGCTTTCGGTATTTACAATATCGGCATTTTTTGCAGGTATTGCCGGCGTGCTTTACA
>JAFUOL010000097.1 GCA_017481865.1 Clostridia bacterium
ATAATTCTCACCTTTAGAATCAAGTTTATATTTAACTTTTCCATAAGATTTACCATCAATTGTAACTTGTTGTGTTAATTGAAGATCAAAAGAAGTCTGACCTTTAAATACAGCATCAGGAGAGAATTTACCATCAACAGCTTGTTGTAAGTCTGATTTTAAAATTTTCACTTGCTCTTCTTTCTTCATTCAATTCACTCCAGTCATATACATTATTTCTTATTACTAACTTAACAAATCGCATAGATGTTCACCTCGCATTTTGATAATCATTAAACCAAATAAAAAACTTCTACTTTTTTCATCATCCTAAAGCCGACACACGCAGATGCTTTTAGAAAAAACCAAAAGCAAAAATGTTCGGCTTGATGAAAAAAGTAGAAGTTAAAATTACTTATTTAATTTACAATTATATTATAATATATTGTTTCTAAATAGTCAATGATGACTTGGCCTCTGTTTTTAACGAACTTTTTGAGCTTTTTCTGGAATTGTTACCAGATGAATTGTATTAATGGGGGGATTTTAGGGGGGAAGTATCAATTTTTAGGCGAAAAGAAAACAGCAGATTCCGAAGAATCCACTGTTTATCGTGGCTGGGGAATAGGGATTCGAACCCCAACAAACAGAGTCAGAGTCTGTCGTGCTACCGTTACACAATTCCCCAACATTCAGTTGATACCGCTCTATGCGGTAATATCTATTATACCTTTTTTTGAGCTATTGTCAAGCAATTTTTTAAAATTTTTTTCTTTTTTTGGCAAAAGCCGCCTTTTTGGAGCATTTAGCAATTGACACAGGAACAAAAAGTCGATATAATTCAAAATGGTGTAGTTTGTATATATGCCCCAAACTTTACAACTAATATACTTTACGGAGACGATACAATGATAGACAACAGTATTAAAAAGCTTATATGCTACGGACTCGAAAAAAAGTTATTTGAAACCCGTGACGAGATTTACGTCACCAACAGAATTCTTGAAATTTTAGGGCTTGACAGCTTCTGTTGCGAGGAAACTTATACTAACGTAGATTTAGAGGAGACTTTGAATGAGCTTCTCAACTTCGCAGTAGAAAAAAATATTATTGAGGACAGTATCACCCACCGTGATTTGTTTGACACTAAGCTTATGGGTGCACTACTCCCCAGACCCAGCGAGGTGACAAAGGAATTCAACCGCCTTTATGAGATTTCTCCAAAAGCGGCTACCGATTATTTTTACACTTTAAGCTGTGACAGCGATTACATACGCCGCTACCGCATTGCAAAGGACGTTAAGTGGGTAACCTCTACAGAGTACGGCAACCTTGATATTACAATAAACCTTTCGAAGCCCGAAAAGGATCCTAAAGCTATTGCGGCGGCTAAATCCGCTCCCCAATCAAGCTATCCGAAGTGCATGCTTTGTAAGGAGTGCGAGGGGTATGCAGGCAGACTTAACTTCCCAGCCAGACAAAACCACAGAATTATTCCCGTTACAATAAACAACAGCGAATGGCGCTTCCAGTACTCCCCTTACGTTTACTATAATGAGCATTGTATTGTGTTTAATGCTGAGCACTCCCCTATGGCTATCAATCACGATACCTTCAGAAAGCTTTTGGATTTTGTAAAGCAGTTCCCCCACTATTTCGTAGGCTCTAATGCCGATTTGCCCATTGTCGGCGGTTCAATACTTTCTCACGACCATTTCCAAGGCGGTAATTACACCTTTGCAATGGCAAAGGCACCGATTGAACATAAATTAAGCTTTGATGGCTACGACGATGTTGAAGCAGGTATACTTAAATGGCCGATGTCGGTTATCCGCACTAAAAGTGCCGACCCTGAAAGGCTTATTTCCCTTGCCTGCAAGATTTTAGACTGCTGGAGGGGTTATACCGATGAGGAGGCATTTATTTTTGCCGAGACTGACGGCGAGCCTCATAACACAATAACCCCAATTGCACGCAAAAACGGGGACAGCTTCGAGCTTGATTTAGTGCTCCGAAACAACATCACAACAGAGGAGCATCCCTTAGGAGTTTACCACCCCCACGCAGAATTGCACCACATTAAGAAAGAAAATATCGGTCTTAGTGAGGTGATGGGTCTTGCAGTACTGCCCTCACGTCTTAAAAACGAAATTGCCCTTTTGGAAAAGGCAATGCTAAAGGGTAACGACCTGCGAGCCGACGAGGTACTTTCCAAGCATGCCGACTGGGCAGACGAAATAAGCCATAAATATTCCGATATAAATGAGAATAATATAGATGAAATAATTAAAAATGAAATCGGAATAGTATTCTCCAAGGTTTTGGAGCATGCCGGAGTTTACAAGCGTGACGAAAAAGGACTCAAGTCATTCCTTAAATTTACGGAAAGTGTGAAATAATGTTTTTAAATGTTCTGACACAGGTCATTATTCTTCTAATCCTTATTTTAGTAGGTGCGGTACTGGCTAAGGGCAAAATACTCACCTCTGACGGTGTAAAAAGCATGACCGATACGGTGCTGATGATAGTTACTCCCTGTGTGATAATTAAATCTTTTATAAGAGAATTTGACCCAACAGTTTTAAAAAGTCTGCTTTTAAGCTTTCTTATAGCAATTGTATCACACATAGGCTTTATATTATTGGCTCATCTGTTAGTTAAGGATAAAAATAAAGCCCGTGAAAAGGTTCTGCGTTTCGGAGCAGTTTTCTCAAATTGCGGATATATGTCTATCCCGCTGCAACAAGCCCTGTTAGGCGATGAGGGTGTTTTTTACAGCTCCTCTTATATAGCAATATTCAATGTGTTTGTCTGGAGCTACGGTATACTTATAATGAGCGGCGACAAAAAGACCCTTACCCCTAAAAAGCTGATACTCAACCCCGGTATGATAAGCATTATTATAGGTCTTATAATTTTTCTGTTTTCAATACCTGTTCCGAAGATCATTTCGGAGCCGATATCTTATATTGCCGCTTTGAATACTCCCCTACCCATGATAATTATAGGCTTCCATTTAGCGGGCAGTAATCTTTTAAGCGGTCTTAAAAATGTTAAATATCTGCTTGCAATCGGCTACAAGCTGATATTATTACCTGCCTTAGCGCTTGTTATTATGTACCTTTGCGGGGTAAGAGGTGTAATGCTTGTATCCTCTGTAATATCCTGTAGTGCACCCACTGCCGCTATTACCACCATGTTTTCCTCGAAATTCGGAGCGGATACCTCGTTATCTGTCAATATGGTATCTTTGAGCACGGTGCTGTCACTTATAACCATGCCGATTTTAATTACAATTGCACAGTATATTGCATAAAACAACTGCCTCGGGTAAAAATATACCCGAGGTAATTTTTTACACTTGAATTTGAAAGGATACGTGATTTTATGCAATTAACACAAAAAGAAACGACATTATTAAAAGACCTTAAGTCACAAGAAAAGCTTTGTGTTGAAAAGTACACAAAATATGCAAGCATGGCGCTTGACCCCCAGCTTAAAGAGCTTTTCACCTCTATTGCCAATGTTGAGCAGCAGCATCTTAACACCGTTTCAAGCATTGAGCAGGGCACCGCACCCTCTACCCAGTCGGGCAGCTCACAGACCGTAAATAGCACATTTACTTCAAACTACGGTATGGGCGACACTCCTGATAAGCAGGCTGACTGCTACCTCTGCTCCGACCTTTTAGCAGACGAAAAGCACGTTTCAGGTCTTTACAATACCTGTATTTTTGAATTTAAGGATACAAATATACGTGACACCTTAAATCATATTCAAAAGGAAGAACAACAGCACGGCAAGGCAATTTACGACTATATGTCTACAAACAATATGTATTCATAAATTAGAATTTAATTCGGAATTATGAATTACGAATTCCGCATTATAGGACGACAGTTAGTCGTCCTTTTATCTTTATATAATTGACATATCTTAAATAAAATAGTAAAATTAAATCGAATACTTGGAGGTGTCCTTATGACAGATAAACAACTTATAGAAAAGGCAATTAAAGCAATGGAAAATTCATACTCCCCCTATTCGGGATTCAGAGTAGGGGCGGCTTTGCTTACGGCAAAGGGTGATGTTTACACGGGCTGTAATATAGAAAATGCCACCTATTCCGCTACTGTCTGTGCAGAAAGGACAGCCTTTTTTAATGCCATTTCAAACGGCGAGGATGAGTTTACAAAAATTGCAGTAGTAGGTAGCCTGTACAGTGAGACTACCGAATACTGCTACCCCTGCGGTGTATGCCGTCAGGTAATGAGCGAATTTTGCGGTGACGGCTTTAAGATATTGCTTTTCAACGGCAAGGATATAAAAGAATGTACCCTCGGGGAGCTGTTGCCCCATAGCTTTGGGAGAGACGATTTATGCGAATGACCGACATTATAGCTAAAAAGCGTGACGGAAAAGAGCTTAACCAAAAGGAAATAGAATTTTTCGTCAAAGGCGCTGCCGACGGCTCAATACCCGATTACCAAACCTCCGCACTTTTAATGGCGATATATCTGGGCGGTATGACAGAGAACGAGACTACTCACCTTACCTTGGCAATGGCTGAAAGCGGAGATATACTCGACCTATCCTCTTTGGGAGACAAAACGGTGGATAAGCACAGCACAGGCGGAGTAGGCGACAAAACCACCCTTGTGTGTGCACCTATTGCGGCAGCCCTCGGATGTACGGTAGCCAAAATGTCTGGCAGAGGCTTAGGTCATACAGGCGGCACGGTGGATAAATTGGAGTCTATTACAGGCTACAAGACCTCTTTAAGCCGTGAGGAATTTTTTGATACCGCCAAAAGGCACGGCATATGCCTTATGGGTCACAGCGGCAGCTTTGCCCCTGCTGACGGTAAGCTTTACTCTTTAAGAGACGTTACCGCCACGGTAGAAAGCATACCCCTTATAGCCTCCAGCATTATGAGCAAAAAAATTGCCGCAGGAGCCAAAACAATAGTTCTTGATGTTAAATACGGCAGCGGTGCCTTTATGAAAACCCCCGAAAAGGCGGAGGAATTAGCAAAGTCTATGGTTAAAATCGGTAAAAATGCAGGACGTAATACCGCCGCAGTTATTACCGATATGGAAATACCGTTAGGAAACACTATAGGCAACGCTTTAGAGGTAAAAGAAGCGTGTGAAATCCTGAAAGGTAAGGGCGATAAACGTCTTAGTGACCTATGTATTACCCTTGCGGCGAATATGTACGCCTTAAGCTTTGGTGTAGATATAGAGACCGCTACAATGGCGGCACAAAAGTCTATTGAGGACGGCTCAGCTTTTAAAAAGCTTTGTGATACCGTAACGGCGCAGGGCGGTGACATAAAATTGCTCACAGGTGAAAAGGAATTCGGAAAAGCCGAAAGCATACTGTATTTTAAAGCTCCAATAAGTGGATATATTTCTAAAATCGATAGCTATCTTTTAGGCAAAGCCGCCGGTCTTAGCGGAGCAGGACGAGAAACCTTGGAAAGCGTGATAGACCCGTCGGCGGGAATAGTGCTAAAAAAACAGTACGGCGATTTTGCCGAAAAGGGCGAGGTAATCGCCGAAGTACACGGTAAACAGGAAAAACTTGACGGTATAAGTGAATTTCTGTCACAAGCCTTTGCTTTTTCAGCAGAATTGCCCCCGGAAAGACCGCTTATATATAAAATAATCACATAAGGAAGTAAAATGGAAACCATAAAATATATACATGAGCCTACCGACCTACAGTGCGGTCAGGCGGTAATTGCAATGCTTAGCGGAAAAAGCGTTGATGAAATAATAAGCCTTACGGGAACCGACAGAGAAACCGATTTAAAGCAGATGTTCTCTGCCTTTGAAGCCTTGGGAATACGATATAATAAAACCCGTATTGCGGTGAAGAGCAAAGGTGAACTGCCGCCTATTGCCCTATTAAGTCTCGAAACACCACGTTGCTGGCATTGGTCGCTCTATTTTAAGGGTACTTTTTATGACCCCGAACACGGTGTGCTTAACGATTTCCCCGACAGTAATCGCCGATACTACTGGGAAATTTACTGAAAATTAAATTTCTTGACAGTTTCTTAACAATGTAGTACACTAAAAACCAATAAAGCTGAAACGGGTATATATAATGAAAGAAAAAATAATGGTCATTGATCTTGACAGACGTTCACGGCTTTTTACCGAAAAGCTGCTTAAGGGTGCGGGGTATGAGGTAGTAACTGCTAAGGATTTTTCAAGCGGATATTCTCTTATAACCACGGCACAGCCTCAAATAATAATACTCGACCCCCTTTTCCCTAAAAAAGAGGGGGTAAATCTTATCAGGGCTTTACGTGAATGGAGCGACTGCCCGATAATCGCCCTGTCTCTTAACGGAACAGAGCGTGCGGCGGTGGAGCTAATGGACGCAGGGGCTGACGATTTTATACGCAAACCCTTTTTCGGCGAGGAGCTTTTGGCTCGGGTGCGCAATTGTATAAAGCATATCACCTTAATTGAGGCGGCAAAGGGAATGGACACAGAGCCTCTCTACTCTAAAGACGGTTTGACGGTTGATTATAACGGCCGCACCGTAACGGCAGATGGTGAAAATATCCACCTTACCAAAAACGAGTATAAAATACTTAGCCTTTTATGCCGAAACAGCGGCAAAGTGCTTACATACGATTTTATAATGAAATCGGTCTGGGGACCCCAGACCGACGGAAACACGGGAATACTCCGTGTAAATATTGCAAATTTACGGAAAAAGTTAGAGAAAAACCGAAATTACATATTAACAGAAAACGGTATTGGCTACAGAATTAAGTAAAAAGATATCTGTAGTAATCACTTTGAGCCAGCGAAACATAATCGTCGGTGGCAAGAATAATATGGTCCATAAGCCGTACATTTATGGTTTTAAGGGCACTGTTTATACGTTCTGTCGAAGTGATATCATCAGTACTCGGCAATACGTTACCGTCAGGATGGTTATGGGCTAAAATAACACATACCGCATTGCGTTTAAGCACCGTTTCGATAACGTTTCTGGTAGAAATAGCAACCGAGGTAATATCTCCCGAGTTTAAAATATCAAAGCCGATAAGCTTGCCACGGCTGTCAAAGGAGATTAACGAAAAAACCTCCTTAGTAAAACCGAAATACTTTTTCATTAAAAAGCCGCATAGTTCGTCCATATTGTTAAACTTAACATTATCGGTGCCCTTTTCGTTTTGGTATGCCCTTGCAATAGGCATAATAAGCTTTATAAGTGATGCCGTATTTTCCCCTACGCCCTCTACCTTTAAAAGCTCTTTAGGGTCTGCCTCTAAAAGGGCGGACAGCGAACCGAAACGGTTAATAAGGGTATGCGCCAGCTCATTAGTATCCTTTCGAGGAATACTGTAAAACAAAAGCATTTCTATCAGCTTATGATTAGGTGTAGCGTCATTAAAGCCGTGCTCTAAAAATTCCTTGCGGACACGCTCCCTATGCTTACTGTGAATACCCTCTGACATTACCCTACCTCCATAAAATATTATCGACATTATACAACAATTTTCAGCATTTTTCAAGTAATAGGTGAAACCATGAAAGAATTTATAATAACCAAGAACGATGCCTCGTTAAGACTGGATAAATTTATCGCTAAAAACTGCCCTACACTTCCCTCCTCCTTAATGTTTAAATACATCCGCACAAAGCGGATAAAGGTCAACGGCAAGCGGGCGGAAATTTCCACAAGGCTTAATGTTGGTGACACGGTATCAGCATATATAAACGATGAATTTTTTGTAAAGTTGCAGCCTAAATACGACTTTTTGTCCGCCCCAACGGCAATTGACATCGTTTACGAGGACGAGAATATTTTATTAGCCGATAAAAAGCAGGGCTTACTTGTCCACCCTGACAAAAATGAGTATACCAATACTTTAATTGCCCGTATTCAGCATTATCTCTACGACAAGGGCGAATACGACCCCGAGAATGAAAACAGCTTTCGCCCTGCCCTTGCCAACCGTATCGACCGCAACACGGGCGGTATTGTAATAGCCGCAAAGAATGCCGAGGCTTTGCGGATTTTATGTGACAAAATAAAGGACCGAGAGCTTGATAAACGTTATTTGGCGGTAGTTCACGGTGTACCCAAGCAAAAAATGGCAATACTCAGCGGCTATCTTGAAAAGAATGAAGAGAAAAACCGTGTATACATGAAAAAAAGCCGTGACGGCGGTGCCAAAACCGTTAAAACAAAATATACTGTATTGGAAAGCAAGAACGGGCTTTCTCTGTTGGAAATCGAACTTCTTACAGGCAGAACCCACCAGATAAGAGCACATATGGCGTCTATCGGCCACCCGCTTTTGGGCGAGGGCAAATACAATAAATCGGCGGCAGACAAAAAAATGGGCTTTGATAAGCAGGCTCTTTATTCCTACAGCCTTTCCTTTGATTTTAAAACCGATGCGGGAATACTAAACTATTTAAACGGCAAACGGTTTACAGTCAAAAAGGTATGGTTTGCCGATGAGCTTTTCGGTAGCGGCTATAAGAAGCTTTTAAATTCTAATTAGTTATTGATAGACAGGCTTGTTTATGTTACAATTACAATAAGATATTTTTGAAAAGGAGAAAATCAGGAAACGATGGAGCTTTTGAAAAGTATCGTTTATGTAGCCTTTATAGGAATTCTTGCCCACTATGTGGGTGAAGCTCTGCCCCGTAGGCTATTTCGTGAGGACCGTTTCCCCTTTAAGCTTTACAAATGGGAAAGAAACGGTAAGGTTTACGAATATATATGGATAAAGAAATGGAAAACCAAGGTGCCTGACATGAGCCGTTATATGAAAGACATGCTGCCTAAAAAGGTTTCCTTCGGCTCCGACTCCGAAAGCGTTGATATGCTGATTAGGGAAACCTGCGTTGCGGAATTTATTCACAAGGCGCTGTGTGTTTTTTCCCTTGGTGTTTATTTCTTTTGGAAAAACAATATCGGCATAATACTGGCGCTTGTTTGCATTATCTGTAATGTGCCATTTATAATAATTCAGCGTTATAACCGACCTCATTTAATCCGTTTGAGAAACCGGTTAAGGCGCAGGGAGGAGAAAAAAGCCCTTTGCGATATTTAATATTATCCTGCAATACAGGTGAGGGACATAATTCCGCCGCAAAGGCGGTGACCGATGCCTTTAATGATAAAAATATTGAATGTGTAACCAAGGATGCCCTTGCTTTCTGGTCGCCTGAGACCTCAAAGCTTATAAGCAAGGGGCATGTTTTTCTTTACCGCAGGCTTCCGAAGCTTTTTGGCGTTAGCTACCGCTTTGAGGAGAACCATCCCCCTAAGGACGGGGACGAATCCCTTATTTACGAGCTTGTAATTAAGGGCTGTGATGCGCTTTACGAGCACATAATGGAGAATGACTACAGCGGTATAATGTGCACCCATGTTTTTTCCTCTATGATGGTAACAGAGCTTAAAAAGCGGCACGACCTTAAAATCAAAAGCTATTTTATCGCTACCGATTACACCTGTTCCCCCGGAGTTTCCGAAACAAGACTTGATACATATTTTATCCCCCACCGCTTGCTTACAGACGAATTTGCCGCCAACGGCATACCTGAGGAAAAGCTTTATCCCTGCGGAATTCCAGTAAGAGGTGGCTTTTATTCAAAAACCGCCCCTGACGCTGCTAAACGGCATTTGGGACTGCCTGAGGATAAAAAGATAGTAATGCTTACCTGCGGCAGTATGGGTTGCGGACCTATAAAGGAGCTTACGGAATATCTACCCCATCAGCTTGATTCCAACTCCATGCTGGTAGTAATTTGCGGAAATAACCGCAAGCTTTATAAGTCCCTTACTAAATACCCCCTTCCCCAAAATGTTAAGATTGTAGGCTACACTACAAGAATGTCCCTTTATATGGATGCGGCAAGCCTCATTCTTACAAAACCGGGAGGACTGAGCACCACCGAGGCGGCGGTAAAAGCCTTACCTATGGTGTTTATTGATGCTGTACCCGGGTGCGAAACCAGAAATATCGAATTTTTCTTAAAAAACGGCTTTGCGGATAT
>JAFUOL010000009.1 GCA_017481865.1 Clostridia bacterium
AGATAAAGCGGCTTTTTTAAGGTCTTTTAGAGGGATAATACCGTTATCTGTTAAAGTAATGTCCAAAAATTCGGCTGTTTTTTCCGCCTTTGCCGCCCTAAGGGCTGTTTTTAGCGAGCTATAAAAAACCTTGGTTTTTATAATATCGGCTATTACACTTGATTTTTGCTTTTTTACGGCATTTAGCTGAGCTGAAATACAAGCCGCATCCAAAACACCGTCAGTAAGCTGTGCATCCTTAGTGGTATTCAGTATCTCATAAGCCGGCTTTGCCGCATTGCCTATAAATTCAGGCAAAATATCAAAGCGTTTTTCTTCTACCGCTCGGACTAAAGTATCGGTATCAACGCTTGCAGGGGTGATTAACAGACCTTTAAAATCTATACCTAATGCCGTTGCCTTTAAAACAGCCTTTAAATTATGAAAATCGTTTTCATAAAAGAAAGGAGCAAAGGTATGAGTATCGGGTGCAATATCGGTTATATACTCCCATAGGTTTTCGGTTTCTGTTTTAAGCATTAACGGAATATCCAAGGTATTGGCAGACTTACCAATGCCCTTATCGGACATCTGCCTTGCCAACTGTTCGGTGCTCTCGCTTAAAATAAAGCTGTCAAAATCCTTTTCTTTAAGGAGGGTATTTTCCCTTGCTCTGAGACTGCCTATTGCAAAGCCATAGGACTTTACCGACATTTAATCACCCCTTTTACGAGAATAGTATTCGGTTAATATTATCTATCAGCATTTCTCGGTTTTCGTTTACCATTGCTTTAAAACTGCAATTTATAAGAATACCGCCGTAGTTTAATATAAATCCGCCGTCAATATCGGCAGGATTTTCCGATATTTTAAGCCCTAAAGACTTGATTTTCTTTTTAAAAATATGATTTATTCGGGCAATGTCACGCTGATTTAAATTGATAATTCCCTCTTTATCGAGAGCATTTTTATCCAAAAGCCTTGAAAGCATTAAGAAATATTCTGCATCGTCATAGGAATTTAATTTTATCGGTATATCGCCTAAAACCGTCTCTATTGCCTCGGTTTTAAATTTTAAAATTTTATTCCGTTTTTCAAGCTGTGCTGACGATTTTCCGTTTTTTATTACCGCCAGTGATTTTTCCTTAGCGGTTTTTAAATCATTTTCGGAAATGCTTTTGGCGGTAAGCTCTGCCGATTTTATAATATACTCTGCCTCTTTTTCAGCGGTGGCTATTATTTCCCGAGACTTTTTTTCCGCCTCATCGGTAATTGAAAAAAGTATTTTTTCCTTAGCTGTCATATTGCATTACCTGATCAGGCTATATTCATAACCGTAAGGAATGAAACAAGGAATGCCAAAAGTGCGTAAATTTCAACAAGTGTGGTAGAAACCATTGCCTTGGAAAATTCCTGTTCCCTTTTAGCTACAAGGGCAATACCTGCAACGGCGGCTCTACCCTGAGAGATACCTGAAATCAGACCGCCTATAGCTACAGGCAAGGATGCGGCAAGGTACATAGCGCCGGTGTAAAGAGAAATATCCTGAGGTGTACCCAAAACGCCTACATTTAATAAAATCATAAAGGATACGATAAAGCCGTAAAGTCCCTGTGTACCGGGAAGAAGCTCTAAAACCAGCATTTTTCCAAATTTTGACGGATCCTCTGAAAGAACTCCCATACCTGCCTCGGTAGCCATTCCTACACCCTTTGCAGAGCCTATACCTGCAAAAATAGTTGCCAATGCCGCACCCAAAAGTGCCAAAGATAAACCTAAAGTCATGATTTTTCCTCCTTGATGCCGTTTATGCCGACATACTTATTTTTTATTGAAAAGGGCTTAAATTCCCTGCCACCGCCGTCATAAAACTTTGAAAAAAGCTCTACATACTGAAGCCTTAGGGTGTGAACGTAAGCGCCCAATACATTAAGTGCAAAGCTTATAGCGTGACCCAGCGGCAAAATAATAAGCATTATAAGCACGCCGAATATGCTTTTTCCGCCCATGGTTCCCAAAAGGTTAAATACCGCTCCCATAGCCGCCGTGGTAAGACCTAAAGCCATTAGTCTTGAAAAGGATAACAGGTCGCTTACATACCCCGTAATATCGTAAAGTGATTTAACACCTATCAAAATCCGTAATATCGGATTTTTGTGTGCTCTGCCACCGGTTAAAATCAAGCCTATAAGTGAAATTACCGTTATTACCGCACCCACGGTTTTAAGCATTGGTAAAGCGAACATACCCACCGCTAATATACCTATTCCTAAAAGGGTGGTTATCCAAAGTCCTGCATCGAAAAATGCTCCAACCCTGTCACCGTTTTTATAAAGGGTTACAAACTTAGCGCAAAGGGCGGCGATTATCTGAACAAAGCCTATGGAAAGGCTAAGTACAAGCAGCTGTACCGCTCCGCCCTTCATTGGGTCAATTACTGCAGGCAGGGCTATTCGCTTTCCGAAAAAGGTTTCGCTTATAACGGCAATACTGTCCCCGAAAAAGCTCCCGAAAAACAGTCCCCAAAAAAAGGTTGAAATTCCGCAGTATAAAAACAGCATTACAGTATTGCGCATTTGGGAAGACAGCTTGAATTTTTTAAGCGCTGACATTGTTCCTATTACCATTAAAAGACCGTACCCTGCATCAGACAGCATCATTCCGAATAACAGATAGTAGAAAAATCCCGTAAGGGGTGTAGGGTCTATGTCGGTGTGAGACGGTAACGAGTACATTTTGGTAATAGTTTCCGCAGGTGTTGAAAAGGCATTATTTTTGAGCTTTACGGGAGCCATTTTCTCGTCTGCTCGCTCGCTTTCGATTACTACCGTAAAGTCACGTTCAAGCACCTTTTTAAGATATTCAAGGTCACTTTCAATTACATAACCCCGTATTAAAACCGTATTTTCGGTAAGAGCGAGTGTAGCTGTCACCTCTGATTTCTCATACCTTGCACGGCAATAGTCGGCATAACCTTCCAAAAGCTCTCTTTTTCCCGATAGCCGTTTACTGTCATTTAATATATTTTCTATATTCTTATCAATTTCTGATGTTTTTTCCTTAAGCTCTTTTATCTTTTCAGACGGCAGACCGTTTGTCAGCTGCGGAGGATAGGCAAAACCCAATTCACGCAAAACCGCCTCTGCCGCCGACCTTTCCTCTCTTTTACACAAAAGAAAAATTCCGCTTAAATTTTTAAGGGTGAAAATAACCTCGCCGCAAACTGTAATCGACGGCACTTTTTCGGCAAAATTTCTAAGCAAGGTTTCATAGTCATATTCACCGTTTAGAGTACCTATAAAGGCGGCTGTGGTTTCAGTACCCGAGAAGTTAAGGGGAATATCTGTGTCTTTCCACAGAATAAGCTGTTCATATAGGGTGTTCAGCCTTATTTTTTCAGCCTTAGCCTCGGCAATCAATCTTTCATTTTCGTGGATTTTATCAACCGTTTCGAGAGCCTCATTCTGTAGGCTTTGGCTTAAATAAAAGGTATCGCTGTCTACAGTTCTGGGTCCTTCAAGCATAGCTTTTAAGCCTTTTTCAACGGGAAAACGTTCATTTAAAAGCTTTAAAGCCGATTCGGTTTTTTGGATTTTCCGCTCAAAATCGTCATCAGCACTATTCTCTTTATAATAGCCGCTTGGAATTTCAGAGGTTTCGTCATCCATTGAAGCAGTCTCGATATCAATTACCGCCATTTCCTGAAGCCTTTTCAAAAGCCCTTGACTCTGGCTTTTTGGGGAATAAATGCTTACAAGACTGCAATTTAATTTTGCCACCTTATCACCACACTTAAAATTATTTTATATTTTTACACTAAAAGAGATATAGCCGTATCGACAGCCCTTTGTCGGTTAGCTGATACCGATTGTGCAAGAGCATCACATTCTTTTTTTGCCCTGATTTCTGCATCTTTTATTAAAATATTAACCTGCGCTTCTGTATTTTCCAAAAGCTCCGACGTAGCTTTTTCTGTATTATTTATAAAATCAAGCCTTATTTTTTCAGCCTTGCGCTGAGCCTCCGCTAAAATTTCCTCTGCTCTTTTTTGGGCGGCTGAAACCGTTTCTTTTGCCTTATTTTCAGCAGAAACAATATCGTCAATTATCTCTTTTGCCAATGTCGGTACCACCTTTCACTCTTTAAAAAGCTTCATATATTAAATTATTTTACATAATCGGAAAAAAATACTTCTTTTTTTATGCATTCTTTGGTATAATAATAATGTTTTAGATTTTTTAAGCTTAGAGAGGTTAATATGACTGTTAATATTGACGGACTGAATATAGAATATATTACCGAGGGTGAGGGTCAGCCCGTGCTTTTGCTCCACGGC
>JAFUOL010000098.1 GCA_017481865.1 Clostridia bacterium
AAACCGTGTACATAGGTTTCAAACTCATTATGAAAACATTCCCTTTCCGGTCTGGGTCCAACGATACTCATGTCCCCCTTCAAAATGCACCAAAACTGCGGTAATTCGTCAAGCCTTACTTTTCTTAAGAGCTTTCCGAATGGGAAAATTCGCTCGTCTTCTTCCCCGTCCGACCACTGTGCCCCGTTTTCCTCGGCATCAACATACATGGTTCTGAATTTGATAACATTGATTTTTTTGCCCTTAAATCCAAGCCTTTCCTGCGAATAAAATATCGGTCCTTTAGAGCTTAGTTTTATAATCACTCCGATAATTAACATGGGAATTAAAAGAATTAGCAATGCTACAAAAGACACTGCAACGTCAAAAACCCGTTTTACAAAATCGTAAACGGGTTTTTGCTCTATTTCACCTAACCGCTCGACAAAAAACTCGCCTTTTTTCTCAAAAGGCAATATGACCTTAATCTCCGTATTCATTTCATCTGTTCCTTTATTTTTTATTAGTCCAAGCGCTAAGAAATCCAATAATATATTATAAATTTTATCATATTGTCGCTATATTGTCAACATGAATAAAGGAAAAAAGTCATGTTAAGTTTTTTGTTTTTTGTACTATAACAATTCTGATATTTTATTGTCGATATACATTTTTGTATCTGCGTTGTAGGTCATATCTATAACTACACCCTCAGTATCGGTCGTAACGGTCATGTCAGGTGATACGCTTGTAAGACCTTCTACTATACCGTCAGCATTGGCAACAACGGTTTGTGCTTCATAAGGCTCATAAGATGTAATGTTTAAACCTTTTTCCAACTGAATATTCGTTGCAGTTGCATACTGAAAACTTGTGCCTTTGAACACAAAGCCTAATTGCCAATAGTCTACTGTATCAGGTATGGTAAAATTCGCCGAATTATTGTTAGTTATCCATCCCCCGTAAAAAGCGTTATAAGTACCGCTAAAAGTCACATCAGAGCTACTAAGCTGTGTTCCGTTGCTATCAAACATACGTATCAAAATACTTATGCTATTTTGAGTAACATCGAATGATACCGAATAATCACCGCTTGGATAGTTCGTAAGCTTAAAAGCACGAGCAATAGCAGAAGCACGAATCTGACCTGAGATAGTATTGTTTTCTATATTGAGTATGCTATCACCGACAAAGTAATCCTCGCTTTCGCCTACATTAAATAAATTCTTCCCGTATCTGCTGACATTCACCCCACTAAAATCGGTTATTGTATCGCATGAAAGCTTAATATCCAAACTGTGTTCTATAGGGCTTACATCATTAGCAGTAACTATCGTTCCAGACAGAGTATTTTTGATGACCGACGCAAAATTGTTGTGGAGATATTCGGTAT
The DNA here is from genome assembly GCA_017481865.1 of Clostridia bacterium. GTDB lineage: Bacteria > Bacillota > Clostridia > Oscillospirales > Acutalibacteraceae > UBA737. Next base: position 1,373 of record JAFUOL010000098.1, read on the forward strand.
TAACATCCCCTTGCTCGCCCTTTTCTCCTTTTAAAGACCCCAACTGTTCCTCGGTAAAATCATCATATGTAAAGGCATCACCTTTATCTCCCTTGTCGCCTTTTTCACCTTGAATACCCTGTATACCTTGCTCGCCCTGAATTCCTTGAATTCCTTGCTCACCTCGGTCGCCTTTCGGTCCCTGTATTCCCTGCGGACCTTGCTCGCCGATATCGCCTTTTTCGCCCTGAATACCTTGCTCGCCTTTGTCTCCCTTATCACCTTTTTCACCTTTAAAAAGACCATTATCAGCATCGGTTCTTACAGACTCGGCAACTGCCTTTGTTGCTTCATAAATATTTACAAGCTGCTGATATTCGTCAGGTGTTGGCTCACTCGGTTCATCGCCTAATGCGTAGCCGCTCTGCTTTACCGTTATTGCCGCCTGAGCCGTAGTAGCCATGCTATCTCCCAATATTGCAAAAACCGATACCGTAAACATCGGGCTTTTTATAACCTCATGAGGGATATAACATTCATCCTTGCTTACATATAGCGAATTTTCCTTATTCAGCACAACATTATATATTTCATCTCCATACCGAAAAACCGCCGTTTTTTCATATCCTTTCCACTCTTTCGGAAATTTAAATTTCATCGTTTCATATTTTACGCTGTCGGATGTTGTGCTGTCATAGACCTGTATTTCGCCGTTGCTTTTTATCTCTGCATAAATCATTTTTATTTTTCTCCTGTTCTTACTTTAGAATCAAAACCTACCTTTCCGCTCAAAATATTTTGATTCTATTTTTAAGAAAGAAAAAAATATGTTTTTTGTAAACCTTTAAAATATCGAAAACCGCCTATGTGTTCATTTTTACTGCCCCTGTCATTTTGCAAAAATACTAAGGGACACAAATAAACATTTGAAATCCTTTTTGAGTTATGCTATAATACTTGAAATTAAATATTGCATTCAACGACACATGTGGTGCTTATGGCACGTAAATCTGATTACGGTACAAAGATTTACTTTCACATGTGTTTTTTGTTTGCCAAAAAGGAGAAAAAATATGCCGAGAAACCAATTTCAAAGAATGATATTTGCCCTTATCACTGTTGTGATAACCGTACACGCTTACGTGTTTTACAGTCTCTATGTAATCCACGGCGGTATGTTTATGAGCCTTACGGGCGAAAGCAGTGTGCTTGCCGCCATAAATAAAATGGGTGGCGTTCCCGTGTTGGGTACACCTGTTCCGATTTGGGCGGTTGTGCTTATCGAATTTGTGCTTGCTTACACACTCGAAAATCTTTTGGGTTCGCCTCTTTCATTCAAATTCGCTTGCAAAAACTTTGACCCCCGCACCACACATCCCGTACATTTTGAAACCGCAATCATCAGCGCAACCGTTGCTATTATGTGCCCTGCAATGAGCTTTATTGCCGCTTTCCTCTACTATAACTACGGAGCAGGCTTTAATATGTGGACTCTGCTCGCAGACTGGCTGAAACTTGTTTGCTTTAACTTCCCGTTTGCTTTCTTTACACAGCTGTTCTTTATTCAGCCTTTCGTCAGAACAGTATTCAAGGCAATCTTTGCAAAGGATATCAAGGCAAGAAGCAACTCAGAAAAACAGCAAGAAAAAGAACCCGTAACAGCTTAATACATACTAATACCGCAGACCGTTAAAGTACAATTTTAACCGAAACGAAAATCGCACCGTCATTTAAAACAAACGTTTACAGAGGATAAATTTTATGGACTTAAATACATTTTTTAAAAGCGTATTAGAGCAGGACACTGCACCCATTGTAATATGTGATTTAGAGCATACCATTGTGTATATGAACCCTGCATCTATTGCTCGCTATCACACCGACCTTACAGGCAGGAATCTCAAAGCTTGTCACAACGCTGACTCTAATGAGAAAATCGACTGCGTAATCGCTTGGTTTAAAGAGAGTAGGGACAATAATATTATTTACATCTCACACAACGACAAGGAAAACAAGGATGTGTATATGGTAGCATTACGTGATAATAGCGGTACACTTATCGGCTACTACGAAAAGCACGAGTACCGCAACCGTAAAACCGCCGAATTCATCAGTAAAGCGAGAGAAGCATACTGTAAATAACAACAACCGCTGATGTTTCCCCAACAGTTGGAAATGAGCATTACAAAAAGTTTTACAGAATATAAAAAACTAAATATATAGTAAATTGAACTCCGTAGCGTACGTACTACGGAGTTCGTTTTACACTATATGCATTATTTGAATTTTATTCCCTTACTTGCAAGGAAAACTGCCGCACCGAGCAGGGCACCCTCAGCAAACTTTGCCATTGGCACACTAAGCAAGGCAAGAAAAGCTGCCATAATATCACCTCCACTGTCAAGCGTACTTGGTTTGTATTACAAGCTCGGTTACACAAAGCACCGAGAATGTTGCAACAAACCCTAAAAATGCCCACTGCATAACTTAAACCTCCTTTACTTTTCTATAAAATGTGCTTGGTTTCATATCAAGTCTTTTCATTGCTTCTACTGCCGTTATATCACCGCCTTTCCACAAGTGTACTATCTCATTAAAGCGAGGGTGCTCTATAGGCTTTCTGCCTTTATAAACACCGTTCTGCTTTGCAACCGCAATGCCCTCCTTTTGTCGCTGTAATATGTATTCTCGTTCAAGCTCGGCAACTGCACCGAATACTGTCAGCATAAATTTACCCGTTGGAGTTGTGGTGTCGATAGCTTCTTTCTTTGAAATAAACTCAACCTGTTTTTCGGTAAGCTGTTCCACAAGCTCCAATAGGTCTTTAGTATTACGGGCGAATCGGCTTATAGCTTCAACGATTACCACATCACCCTCCCTAACATAATTCATCATCCGTTTAAGCTCAGGGCGGTCTGTGTTTTTACCGCTCATTCGGTCAATATATACTCTGCTTACACCGAGTTCTTTCATAAGCACCTCTTGCCTTGCGGTGTTTTGGTCTTCGGTGCTGATGCGGATATAACCGATTTTCAAATTATCACCCCCCATAAAGCAAAATAATCCGCCTATACGAAATTAATCGTATAGACGGATTTCAAATCATTGATTTAATTGTTTCTCGGTATCTCTGCCTCCATACATAACACGGATAACTATTACGGTTTGTGTTTCCTTATCGGGAATATAGAATACCAAATAATTATCCACAGGCATTATACGAAGTCCTCTTGCTTTCCAAGGCTCTTTGTCATAAGCCATAAAACGTTCGGGCATTTCCTTTAACTTCAATATATTGCTTTCCAATCTGCCAAGCTGCGCATTGGCATTTTGCAAGGACATTAAATCAAAGGCAATATATTCAAATATACTTTTTAAATCTTCCTCAGCCTGTGCTGAAATTTTTACAGAATATATCATAAGGAATAATTCTTACGCAAATCTGCAAAAACATCCTCGGCGGCTTTTACTCTGCCGTGTGCTATATCTGCGTAGCCTTTTTCTAATTCTGCATTTAGTTCTTGCTCTGTAAGGGTAGATACATCAACAGGTTGTTTTGCAGGGAGCTTAACCTCAAAGGGTAAACCTCTCTGTAAAACTATTTGTTTATAAAACATTGTTATTGCATTTGATGTAGAGATTCCGAGTGAGCTTAATATTCCTTCTGCCTGTTCTTTTAGGTCAGGCTCTATTCGTGCATAAAGATTTGCAGATTTTGTTGCCATAGCAAAAACTCCTTTTAAAGTTTTCTTTGCAATATTATTATACACGATTGTACGCACAATAGCAATACATTTAAAAATTTTCTCAATAGGGTGGGATTTCTTTTTGGCATATCCCAAAATGCCAAAACCAACCCTATTGGCATACTGTGTCGGTGTGTCAATAGAGTGTACCCTAATGGCATAGTGCTACACACCGCAGTAAAGCATTTCTTCAATATCATCAGTTGAATATCCCTCGTCTAAAAGCATATCCACCATATCGTCTGTGTAGCCGTAAAAGGAAGCGTGAGATTTTAACTGCTTTATGTACTCCTGCTGATAGGGTGTTTTGCTTTTCGTGTCCTTTGAGAGCGAAATATGACAAATAGGTGAATACGAATAGTAATTGCAGGCACGCAGTAGCTCG
>JAFUOL010000099.1 GCA_017481865.1 Clostridia bacterium
GTGATAAGGTTGTGCTTGCACTTCGTAACGATATTTACCGCAAGGCACAGCACTTACCTATGAAGTTTTATGACAAAACCTCTACAGGAGCAGTAATTAACCGTATTTCGGGGGATGCCAATGTGCTTCAGCAGTTTATGCTCCGCATCACACAGGAAGCGGTGGTGCACCTGTTTCAGCTTGTGGGTATTGTTATTATAATGCTGTCTCTTAACCCTCAGCTTACACTGCTTTCCTTAATACCTGTTGTATTTATCGTTATTGCTACAAGAATTTTTTCTAAAAAAATAAAGCCCTACTACCGCAGAATTTGGCGCAGATGGGCGGCAGTATTCTCCACCCTGTCGGACACCATACCATGTATAAGGGTTGTAAAATCCTTCACCGGAGAGGAGCGCTCCTCTGATAAATTTGAAGAACGCAACAACGAATGGCTTAAGGTGGATTTAAAGCTTGGTAAATTGGTTACAGCCTTTCCGCAGATAATTGCTTTTCTCGTAACCTGCGGCTCGCTGATTATATGGGGTATAGGCGGCAGTAAGGTAATAGCGGGCGAAAGCGGATTTTCTTCAGGACTGATTGTTTCTTTTATATCCTATGCTTCAATGTTTTATAATCCTGTTACATTTTTTGCCAATCTTTCCGATTCGTTTCAAAGTGCAATGGCATCTACCGAAAAAATACTCGATATTCTTGAAGCTGAGCCTGAAACCCATGCAGCATCTCACGTTGTGCCCGATAAGCTAAAGGGTAAAATCGAATTTCTGCATTTAGGTTTTTCATTTGACCGTTCTAAAAAGGTTCTTGATGATGTTACCTTTACCGTGAACCCCGGTGAGGTTGTAGGTATTGTGGGCACAACAGGCTCAGGAAAATCCACTCTTATTAACCTTTTAATGCGCTTTTATGACGGTTATTCGGGCGAAATTTTGGTTGACGGACACAATATTAAAAACTTTGACCTTTCAGCTTACCGCGACCGTATAGGCTTTGTTCAGCAAGAACCTATGATGTTCAGCGATACAATTTTCAATAACATTGCCTACAGTAACCCAAATGCAACGGTAGAGGATGTAATAAATGCTGCCGATGTTGCTAATGCGCACGAATTTATTGCCCGTCAGCCCGATGCTTACGATACGGTGCTGGGTGAACGCGGAGTGGGTGTTTCTGGTGGTGAAAAACAGCGTATATCCATAGCGCGCGCCGTACTGAAAGAACCCTCAATTCTTATTTTTGACGAGGCAACTGCGGCTGTTGACTCTGAAACAGAGCACCTTATTCAGGAAGCAATTGACCGACTTATAGCGGGCAAAACCACCCTTATGATTGCGCATAGGCTTTCAACACTGCGCAAGGCGAACCGCATTATTGTTGTTGATAACGGCAAAATTGTAGAAAATGGCACTCCCGAAGAGCTGCTTGCACTCAAGGGAAAATATTATAAGCTGGTGCAAATACAGTCTATGACAGCAGATGCCGAGCGCATGCGCGAGGAGGAACGGCTATGAGCATACAAATAAAAAAGCGTATTTTTTTAGGCAAAAACGACAGCATAATTCATTATGAAAATAATCTTGTTACCTTACGTCTTGCAAACGGCGAGGTTTATGAGAGGCTTGAACCACGAAAACTTTTTCCCGTAAGCCGAGGTGGCTCGTATATAACGCTTTTGAATACTGATGGCAAGGAAATTGCGGTTATCCGTGATATGGACGAGCTTGATATAGATTCGGCAGTTGTGGTTGAAAACAGCCTTAATGATTATTATCTTGTGCCGTTTATAACGGGTATTATTTCAATTACCGAAAAAAGTGGAACGCTTACTTGGCGGGTAAAAACAAACCGCGGTGAAAAAAGCTTTGAAATACGCAACCGCAACCATGATATAAGAGTTTACAGCGACGGCTGTATACGCATACGGGATGCTGACGATAATCGTTATATTATTGAGGATTATTACACGCTTGATAAGCACAGCCTGCATTTGCTGTCATCGGATTTGTAAAAAAACAGTTCAGGAGAAATTTCTCCTGAACTGTTTTTTATACTGCAAACTGGCTGTTATAAAGCTTAGTATAAAATCCGTTATTTGCTAAAAGCTCGGTATGCGTTCCCTGCTCTATAATATTACCCTCGTTCATAACAAGAATAAGGTCGGAATCAAGAATAGTAGAAAGTCTGTGAGCTACTACAAATGAGGTTTTACCCTCTGTAAGCTTTTTAAATGCGTCCTGAACCTTTAATTCGGTTCTCGTATCAATACTTGAAGTCGCCTCGTCAAGAATAAGCATTGACGGGTTTATAAGCATAACCCTTGCAATGGATAAGAGCTGCATTTCGCCTGCCGACAGCCGCACTCCCGACTCATTTATCAACGTATCATAGCCGTTTGGGAGCCTTTTAATAAAGCCGTGGGCATGGACAGCCTTTGCGGCGGCGATAATTTCCTCGTCGGTAGCGTCAGGCTTGCCGTAGGCGATATTCTCCTTAACGGTGCCGTTTTTAAGCCAAGTATCCTGCAAAACCATGCCGTAACTGTGGCGTAGGCTTTTACGGGGCATATTTTTAATTTCGGTACCGTCTATTAAAATTTCGCCCTTGTCGGCATCGTAGAACCGCATAAGCAGATTTATAAGTGTTGTCTTTCCGCAACCTGTAGGACCTACCACAGCCACCTTACTGCCTGCCTTAATATTAAGGTTAAGGTCTTTAAGCAGGGTCTTTGATTTATCGTAGGAAAAGCTTAAATCCTTAATTTCTACCTTCCCCTTAGGATTTTCCAATATAACCGCATCCGGCAAATCCTCGGTTTCGGGCTCGATATCGCAAAGGTCAAATAAACGTCCTGCACAGGCAAGTGCATTTTGAAGCTCTGTGACAACACCCGAAATTTCATTAAAGGGCTTGGTGTACTGGTTTGCGTAGCTTAAAAAGCTTACAAATCCGCCTACAGTTAACATTCCGCCGATAGCGGCAAAGCCGCCCGTAAGCCCCACAGCAGCATAGATAAGATTGTTTACAAAACGTGTTGTGGGGTTAGTGAGAGAGGAAAAGAAAATCGCCTTTAGCGAGCATTTTCTAAGCCGTTCGTTTACCTCGTCAAAACGGGAGGCGGCAGTATCCTCATAAGAAAAAGCCTTAACTGTTTTTCCGTTTTCCACCATTTCGTTAATTAGGGCTGTCTGCTCACCTCTGGTTACCGACTGGTCCTTGAAAAAATTATAGGTCTTAGAGGCAATAAACTTTGAAATAAAGAGTGAAATAGGTGTAAGAATTACCACAACCAAAGCTATTAAGGGACTTAAATAAAGCATAAATACTAAGGTTATTAAAATGGTAACAACTCCGCTGAATAACTGGGAAAAGCCTAACAAAAGACCGTCCGAAAACTGCTCGGCATCGGCAATAATACGGCTTACAATATCGCCGTAGGGGTGGGAGTCGATATAAGCTAATGGTAAATGCTGAATATTTGAAAATGCCCTTTCACGCAAATCCTTTACGGTGCTGTAAGCGATACGGTTGTTTATAATGCTCATAAGCCATTGAAAAAGTGCAGACAAAAGAGCGCAAACCACGATTTTTAGAAGATTTACAGTGATTATTACAAAATCTATTCCGCCGTTTTCGGTTATGCCGTCAATAGCTTTTCCTGCAAGGATAGGGATATAAAGGGTAAGCACAGCACTTAAAGCCGAAAACAAGAGGGATAAAATAACATAAATTCTGTACTGCTTTACAGTATTAAGCACTCGCTTTACAGTGGTACCGTTTTTGTTTTTCATTATTCCCCCTCCTTTTCGGTAAACTGTGTACGTCTGATTTCTCTATAGATATCGCAGGTATCTTTAAGCTCCTCATCTGTGCCTATGGCGGCAATTTCACCGTTATCAAGAACAATTATTTTATCCGCATGTCTTAAAGCCGATGCACGCTGGGAGACTATAATTACGGTAGTTTCAAAATCGAGATTTTTTAGCGCTGTACGCAGTGCCGCATCGGTTGCGTAATCGAGGGCGCTTGAGGAATCGTCCAGTATCAGAATTTCAGGTTTTCTAAGTAACGCACGGGCAATGGTAAGTCTCTGCTTTTGACCGCCCGAAAGATTTTTACCCTCCTGCTCGATTTCGAAATCAAGTCCACCCTTTTTATCATAAACCGTATCATAGCCTTGAGCGGCTTTAAGGGCGGTATTTATCATTTCGTCGGTGGCATCGGGAGCGGAAACTAACATATTCTCCCTTACAGTTCCTTTAAAAAGCACCGCCTTTTGGGGTACTATACCTATGGTTTTGCGAAGGGCTGAGAGGCTTTGCTCCCGAACATCGGTGCCGTTTACCTTAACCGTACCGCCTGTTGCCTCATAAAACCTCGGAATAAGATTTATAAGTGAGCTTTTACCCGAGCCTGTAGCACCGATAATGCCAACCGTCTCCCCTTTTTTAATTTTAAAATCAATGTTTTTTAGGGCTGGGTCTGCGTTTTTACTGTATTTTAAGGTAACATTATTAAATTCTACAGCATATTCGCTTGTATTTTCTAAAGCTTTCCCTGTGTCGTTTTCGGTTTCGGTTTCGAACACTGCCTGAATACGGTTTCCGCAGGCGATAGATTTTGTAATATTGATTATAAGATTTGCAAGCTTTATGAGCTCTACAAGTATCTGTGACATGTAGTTGTAAAGTGCTACTACTTCGCCTTTGGTAAGTCCGCCTGCCTTAACATCAAGCGCACCGTTATAAATCAACACGGCAATACCTATATTTATAATTATCACCGTAGCCGGGTTAAGTATGGAGGAAATTTTACCTACCCTTGTCTGTAATGAGTAAAGAAGTGAATTTTTGTTTTCAAATTCGGAAATTTCCTCATTTTCCTTCACAAAGGCACGAATTACCCTGACACCTCTAAGGTTTTCGTTGGTTTTGGAAAGCACACCGTCCAGCGCTTGCTGTACTGCCTTGTAAAGAGGAATTGATATAAGCATAACCCCGAAAATAACAAGGGTTAAAAGGGGTATTACCCAAAGAAAGGTAAGCGCCGCTTTTGGGTCGACAATAAAAGCCATAAGCATTGCGCCGAAAACCACAAAGGGTGAACGCAAAAGGAGACGAAGTGTTAAATTCACACCTGTCTGCACCTGATTAAGGTCACCCGTAAGCCTTGTAATAAGGGTCGAAGTGCCGATTTTATCTGTTTTTGAATAGGAAAGCTTTCCTATGTGACGAAAAAGTGCTGAACGGATATCGGTACAAAAACCGACTGAAGCCTTAGCGGCATAGTACTGGGCTACCAAGGTACAGCTAAGTCCCACTACCGCCAAAACCGCCAATATACCGCACATTTTTAAAATGTGACCTTTATCGCCCAAAGCTATTCCGTTATCTATAACAGAGGCGATAACTATAGGGGTCAAAAGCTCAAAGCAAACCTCAAGCACCTTGAAAAAGGGTGCTATTATCGTTTCCTTTAAATATTTTTTAAGGTATTTAAGTAGCTTCCACATTAGGAATATCAATCTCCTCACTTAGTGCAAATGAATAAATTATTTTTTGTTTTACGGGCATACTGAATATTTTTTCGCATGCCATAGCGTAGATATTAAGCTGTTCGCCGTAAGCCTCTACTAAAGCCTTAGGGTTATCTACACGGTCGGTTTTAAAATCGAGGACTACAACACCGTCGTTTTCGACAAAGCATACATCCACAGCACCCTGTACAATAATCTTTTCATCATTGAATTTATCGTCAAGGTAAGGGGCAATACGTTTGGCAGGCAGTTCAGTTAAAAAGCGCATTTCACGTTTTACGGTTTTTGATTTCAGTATACGACCGAAAACATCGCTTTCAAAAAAGGCTTCGATTGCCTTTATGTTTACAGCCTCTGCCTCTTGCTCTGTTATAAACTGCCATTCACGCAGTCGCTCAATTTCGCTTTCTGCCTCTCGGTATTTGGAAAAATCGAAAAACTGCATTACCTTATGTGTAGCCGTGCCTCTGCCCGCTCCCGTAATTCCGCCCTTTGCCATAAAGGAAGGCTCTGCCATAAAGGCATATTTTGCGCTTTCCGCCTTGTTTGCAAGAGCCGAAACCGATGCCTTTGATTCGAGATTTAATATCTCGCTGTAAGGGTACGCAAAGGCGGTATTTTGCTCTACGGCCTTGGTTAGTTCCTCGTTTATTTCTACTGACTCATTTATTTCCTCATTGGCGCAATCGGGAATTTCGACACCCTCTGTCAGCTTTACCTTTATACGGCTGCCTGTAGGCTTTACAAGCAATGCCGTACCGTCACCTCTCAGCTCCTTACCGTCAGGGTGTACGAGTAAGCTTAATAAAAGCCAATCGAGGTAAGATTTTGTCCGTCTCCACACAGCGGAGGTTATTCTGCTGTTTGCGGAAATAAGGAGGGTTTTAAGGTCATTTATCTTTTTTTCACTGTTAGGCACAGCCGCCGTGAAAAGAAGTCTGTCCTGTGTACGAGTCATAGCTACATATAAAAGGCGTAGCTCCTCCTCCAGTCTCTCACAGCGTATTCGCTCTAAAATAACCTCTCTGCCGACGGTTGTAAGACGGGTTTTAAGCTCCTCGTCAAAATACTTAAAGCCTATACCGAAATCGGTTGAGTAAAGGGTACTGTCTGTCGATTCGCTGTCGTTAAAATCGGAGCCCAGTCCTGCCACGATACACACGGGAAACTGGAGTCCCTTAGAGGCATGTATACTCATTATCTGCACCGTTTCGCCGTTAACTGCAGAATCTGCCGACTTTATACCGTTTTGGGACTGCTTTAAAATATACCGCACAAAACCGCCTGCACCCTCGCCGTTATTGGCGGAATACTGCTCGGCATAGTCGCACAGTAAAAGCAGATTTCCACGTCTGCGGTTGCCGTCAGTCATAGCCGAAACTATATCAAGATACCCCGTATCGTTAAGAATAAAAGATATAAGCCTTGCAAGTGGGCTTGTAACGGCGAAAAGGCGGTATTTTTCCAAAGCCTTTAAAAATTCACAGGCTTTTTTATTTCCGTTTTCGCAGGCTGCTATAACAGCTGAATAAACATTACCGTCCCGCCTTGCTGACCTTATATTCGCCATATCCTCAGGGGTAAAGCCGAATATTGGCGACATCATGGCAGTAAGCAGCTCTATATCTGACTGTGGGTTATCAATTATTTTAAGTAAAGCCAGTATTACAGAAACCTCCGTAGTCTCTGCAAAGCTTTCGTTACTGTAGTTTACAGGTATTCCCTGGCGTTTCAGCTCAGCCGCCATTAAAGGTGCCTTGTTTTTAACCGAACGCAGAAGCACGGTGAAATCCGAATACTTTGCTTGTCTTAAGGTATTATCATTAAGCCGTATTACCTCTCCGCTTGAGATTACCTTCTTTATATACTCTGCAATATGCTGTGCCTCTAAAATCACAGCAGGGGTATTAGCTCCCTTGCAGTTAATTAAATCAAGCTCTACGGGAATTTCGCCCGTTTGAGGGTACACCGCCGCAGGTACTAAGGCTTCCTCGCTGTCATAAATTATCTCCCCTGTGCTTTCGGTCATAAAGCTTTCAAAGAAGTAATTTATAAAACCGCAGACCTCGGGCTTACAGCGGAAGTTTTTACTCAAAATAATCTTTTTAGCGCCGTTTCCCTCTGCCTCATCTATAGGTACATAACGGTTTTTCTTACTTAAAAAGTTTTTAGGATTAGCGCCTCTGAAGCCGTAAATACTCTGCTTAACGTCACCCACCACAAAAAGTTTTTGCTCTCTGTTGGAAAGGACGTAAAAAAGCATGTCCTGTAAATCGTTGGTGTCCTGATATTCGTCCACCATTACCTCGTCAAAGCGGTCGAGAAATTCGGCGGCATCCTCTTTTATGGATAGACCGCTCTCACCCTCCTCACAAAGCAGAGACAGCGCTAACTGCTCGGTATTATGAAAGGTAAAGGTATTAAGCCGTTTGTATTCCTCGAAAAGCTCTGTTTCAAATTCCTTTAATATACTCGATAACAGCTTTAAAGGCTCGTAAAGCCTTCTAAACTGACCGTTTATAAATTCATTATCGGCATAGAAAATCCTCCTAAGCTTATCTAAAGCTTTATCGCTGATATACTTATAAATACTTTTAGCCGCCGAGACCTCGTATATACCCGAAACACCGTTAACCCTCGGCAAATCGGGAAGTATTACATTATTAAGAGCATTGTAAAGGGTGTCCCAATCATTTCTGTCTATTGAGGTATCAAGCTCCGCTAAAACCTCTGCCGATTTCATAAATACGGGCAAATACTTATCCGACGCCTTCTCGTCTACAGTAACTAAATCTATCGCCTCAGCAAGGCTTTCCCGTGCGTCCCGTACGACCTCCTCTGCCGTTTTAAAGGCATACTCCCACCAAGGGCTTTTGGCTGTAAAGGCTTTCTCGGCATAAAAATCACTCAAGCGGTCAAACCACTTAGAGGGAAAGGGCATCTGACGGCTGTAGTAATAAAGTGTCAGTGCCACCTCCTGAAAATTAAAATCGTCATATTCCGCGCCTATAATATCCAAAAGTGCCGAAAAGGTTTCGTTTTTTTCCTCCAAATAACGGTTTACTATTCTGCTTACTATTCTCTCGTCTGTAGGTCGCAGGGTCTGACCGTCACTCATTTTAAAATCGGGAGAAATCCCTGCTTTTTCAAAATTCTCCCTTACTAGGTCAATACAAAAGGAGTCAATAGTGCATATTTTAGCACTGCCTAACAAATGCTTTTGCCTTAAAAGCCCTGCATTATCGGGGTCTTTTAAAATTTCCTCATTAAGCCGCTTTTCAATTCTGCCACGCATTTCAGCGGCGGCGGCATTGGTAAAGGTAACGATAAGAAGTCTGTCGGCGCTGATACCGTCGGTCTTAGAGCATAGCTTTTTAATAACCCTTTCTACCAAAACGGCAGTCTTTCCGCTGCCTGCGGCGGCGGCAACCAAAATATTGCCCTTACTGTCTACCGACTGCTGTTGTTCATAGGTAAGACTAATCGCCAACTGCATCTCCCCCTTTCATAGCCTCAAATACCGCATCGTTATTAAGGTCGGGAACTCTGAAAGCCTCGCTGTCCTCAATCCCGCAGACGGTTGCGAAATCGCAGTAGGCGCAAGCCTTTGATTCCCTGCCATCCACGGGAGAAACCTCAATATCTCCGCTTAAAACCGATTTTCCCGTTTTCTCCATAAGCTTTTCGATATAATCGAATATCTCACCAAACCGCTCGGAGTCTATAAAGGAATTATTTCGCTTTGAAAGCGTACCGTCCTTATTAAGCTTCAATTTCGGAACAAACTCGCCGTCCAGTTCTTTATCCATAGCACGGACTATTTCGCTGTCGCTGGTAATAAGTCCGTTCATTGCCATGCCCTTGTCATTAGTGTCTCTACGGGAAGGCATATATAAAATTCCCGCCGCCTTACTGTCAGGCAAATTCTGTCCTCTTATTACGGCATAAAGGTACAATAGCATTTGCAGATTAAGACCGAAAAGAATATCGGGAAGTTTAAATGCCTTTGAGCCTGTTTTATAATCTATTATTCGCACATATCCGTTGTACTCATCAACACGGTCAATACTTCCGTTTATCTTAACCTTTCCGCCGTCAAAGCCGAATTCAAGGGGTATTCCGTCCCCACCTATTTTCAGCTCGCATGCTACAGGCTCAAAATCGGTCTGACGGAAATCCTTAGCCATATGCCTTACTACCTCTTTAAGCGAGCGTGAAACACGGGAAATTAAAAACCTTGTTCTTGCCGTTTCAACACTGCGAAAGCCTACAACGCTGTCGAGGTAATCCTCAATAAATTTATCTGTAATACTATCAATTTCACTGTCTGAAAGCTCAGCCACACCTTTTTTGTACCCACTTATAAACCTTTCCAGCACATAATGGACAATGGTTCCCCTTTGCAGAACATCAAAATCCGCAGGCTGTAGTTTTTGGGCTTTAAGTCCGTAACGGCAAAAGAAGGAAAATCGACAGCGGTTAAAGGTATCAAACTTTGTGGCCGACATATAAATATTACTGCCGAAAAGCTGTTTTGCGGTATCAGGCTGTAGCTCTTTTTTATTCCCCTCAATAAAGGAATTTATAAATTCGGTTTTTTCTGCCTGCTCTCCGTTTTTAAGTGCATACTTTACTGACAATGCATCCCCGGGTGAAGTGCGTATCCGCCTGCAAAATTCAGTAAATGCCGCCAAATCGGTTTCAGGTGCGTTATCGGTATTAAGCTGTAGCTGTGGCTCGTACAGAATATTGCAGTCAAGCTTATCGCAAAGAGTATCAACAAAGGGCGATGCCTCCGACTTCTCACCCGAAAGACTTTGGCTTTTACAGGTAATATACAGCCTATCTGTAGCACAGCAAAGGTTGCAGTAAACCAAATATTCCTCGTCTATAGAGGAATAAACCGAATTATCGGCAATATTCATGCCGTTTTCGATAAGGCTTTTTCGTTCAATTATGTTAAATACCCCTGAATTGCCCACAAGCCTTGGGAAAACTCCCTGATTGGCGCCTATTATAAAGGCGATTTTAGGACGTGACGGTCTTATTCGGTCCGCCGCACCGAAGGTTACCTCGTCGAGGCATTGGGGTATAACTCCTACCGATGCTTTGCTTACGGCAATATCCAGCGCCTCGGTAAAGTGTAAGGTATCAAGCCCTGCTACTCCAAAGGAGTTAACAAGGCTGTCAAGTATATTCATGTATTCATCATAAGCCTGCTTTAAAGCATCACCCGAAAAAGGTAAATTTTCAAGCTCTGCCCTGTCGCACATTAAGGAAAGCTTTTCACCCACATTGCAGGCTTTAAAAAGCTTTACAATTGCCGCCGACATATTCGGGGCATTGCCTGCAAAATTATCCTTAAATTCGAGTAACGGCGCTAATGCTTTTTCCCTTAAAGCATTTATTTCTTTTAAGCTTTCATGAATTTCAGGCTTGTCCTCCCCGTCAGACACAAAGCCCCGAACATCCATATCCCATTTTTTAAGCCAAGTAGAGCCGTCAATATTCCAAAGGTAGGTATAATTTTCCAATCGGGAAATTTCATCATTATCAAGAGTACCTAATCCCGTTTTATGAAAACGCAAAATACTTTCGGTAGAAAGCTTTAATGCCTTTATAGCGCATGATGCGGCTGTTGACATTGGAAAATCCGCCAAGGGCATACGCTTATCGTAAAAACAGCTGATGCGGTTACGCTTGCAAGCGGAGGTTACCGCCTCCTCATAAGCCTCAGCATCCCTTGCGATTACTACAAAATCACGGTAGCGATAGCCTTTAGTGCGTACAAGACGGCGGATAGTTCGGGCTGTAAACTCCGCCTCGTCAAATACAGTAGCGGCGAAGCAAATGTTAACCGAACCGTCATTTTCGGCTTTTTCGGTCTCTCCCACCGCCAAAAGTCTCTCAACTGACACCAAATTTTCAGAGGTATAACGGCTTTCACCTAACACTATAGGCTCGGCAGTTTCTACACCGTGGTTTTTTGCTATTTTCTTAATCCTTTCGGCGGCGGTACGGATATTTGTATAAACGCTGTACTCCTTAGTAACCGTAGGGTCGTCTGTAAGGCTTACGTAAACGTCATCAGCCTGAGCGAAAATACGCTCTATTATTCTAAACTGCTGACCCGTAAAGCCCTTAAAGGAGTCTAAAATTACGGTTTTACCCTTAAAAAATTCATTTTGCTCCAAATCCCTGTAAAGCTTTGTCAGCTTGTCCGCAGGGTCGATAAAACGCTCACCTGTAAGCATATCGTAGGTTTCGTAAATAAGAGCTATATCGTGAAGCTTTGCTTTAAGGGAGGCGGTGGTAACATTCTCTGCCGTCTTGCGTATACCGTCAGGCGAGATAGCGTTGATTTTAAACTCACCCACGGTATCAAGCACAGTACCCGAAAAGCTTACGTTAGCGGTATATCTGCCCCAAAGTTTTAAATCGTTTTCAACGGCACTTAATGCCCTATGCATGAATATTACCTTGTCAGCATCACCTAAAACCTTGCCTGCTATACCGCCCGCAATAGAGCCTACCTCGTCACAAAGACGGGTAAAGCTAAGGACAGCAACATTAAGCGCCGCCTTATCACCGAGAGTCTTTAAAACCCCACGCTCGCTTTCAAAGGTGAACTGTTCGGGCACGATTAAAACAGCCGTCTTACCCTCTGCCGACAGCTCTTTTAATTTGTTTAAAACCGTATAGGTCTTGCCCGAAGCCGGTTTGCCTAAAATAAATTGAAGCATTTTATCACGTCTCTTATTTTGAATTACATATTCTTTTATATTTTACCACAGTACCGCCCATTTTGCGAGCATAATTTACAGAAAAATGAAATTAGATATTAAAAGACCGAACACGGCAGGCAATCCCAAAACACCGCCCGCCCCCGCAGTCCAATAATTTACGGGAATGTAGACCCCTGTCCACTTAGCCGTTAAATCTATTACCGCCAGCGCCCCCAGACCCAAAACTGCATTTAATAGCAGGGTTTTAAATAATTTGCGGCTCCTTATAGCGAAAACAAGTATCAACAGCACCGCCAAAGAAATCAATGCAATAAAGCTATATTTTAAAATTTCCATTTTATCACCGTTTAATATATATGAAAAAGCGGCATAAAAAAGAACAGTCGGAAAACCGACTGCTCAAAAACCATATTTCATGTAAACCTCTGAGTTTTCAAGGTTTTTCCACAAAAAATCACCGTTTTCAAGGGTCATATAGCTGTGAAAGCTCCCCTCTTTCGGAATTGATACCGAGCCGCAATTCATGTAAACATAATCCTCATGCTCGGTGCATTTCGGCACGTGTGTGTGACCGTTTAAGAGAATATCACCTTTACACAGCGGCGGCAATTTATTCTCATTATATACATGACCGTGAGTAGCGTAAATAAGCCTTTCTCCTACAGGGATAACGCTGTAATCAGCAAGTATTGGAAAATCCAGCACCATTTGGTCTACCTCAGTATCACAATTACCCCTGACACACAAAAGCTTATTTTTTATTGGGTTTAGCATAGCTATAACCTCTTTGGGCGCATAGTCCTTAGGTAAATCATTTCTGGGTCCGTGGTAAAGAATATCCCCTAAAAGGAGTACCCTATCCGCCTTTTCTTTTTCTATTGTTTTTATGAGCTTTCGGCAGTAATATGCCGAGCCGTGAATATCCGATGCAATCAAAAGCTTCATTTTTTATGCTTCCTTAACAAGTACTTTTTCGATTTTGCCTATTACCATATAATGAAAATCATTGTTTTCATACCATTTAATAGGTGCTTTATCGGTAAAATTCTCAGGCTTTAATAAATCAACATACTGCTTTTTGCAGACAAGCACCAATCTTGCCTCGTCAAAATAAACGGTATTATCGCCGAAAACAGGTGTAAGACCTGTAAGGGCGGTTTTGTCCACATCTCTGCCCGACTGCGAGCCGCAAATCTTATGAATTGCCTTATTATCTCCGTAAAAGCTAAGGGTGAAATAATCCGATTTTTCTACAAATTCCATGGTGTATCTTTGGGGTCTTATCATAGCAATAACGCTGTCACTCCCCCACATTTCACCTGCAAAGCCCCAAGAAGCGGTCATCATATTATATCCAGTCTCGTCTCCTGCGGATATCAACATCCATTCGTCGGCAATCGACTTTATAAGATTGCCCTCAATTTCCTTAGCGCTAATTTCTTTAAACATGTATATCACCTCAAAAATTATTTAAAAATAAACTGTACCAAAACCATATAAAGCACCGTTCCCGAGCCGATTGACAGCAGTACGTTGTTTTTCCATTTATGCATTATCAGTATTACCGCTATTGCTAAAAGCTCGGGTATGCCGTAAGAGCCACTGAATAACGACACACCTTTAAGGCAGTAGACCACCAAAAGCCCCATAACGGCGGCAGGAAGCATTTTTCCTAGCTGTAATATAATTTTAGGCGGGGTCTTGCTTTGCGGAAAAACCACAAAGGGTAAAAATCTCGTTATCACAGCGCCTGATGCTATGGCGACTATGATTACAAGGGTTTGAAAAGGAGTCATCGGCATAGCTTTTTCCTCCCTGCAACCAAAATATAAAGAATCATTACCATTGCCGGAATTACAAGGTTATCTGCTCCGAAAACAAGACGGCTTACTACCGTACAAGCTATACCTATAAAGCCTAATATGTAATTCTTTTTATCCTTCATCTGCTCGGCAAATAGCACTACAAAAAGCGCTGTTAAAGCAAAATCAAGACCCTTTGTATTAAAGGTTATAAGTCCCCCTGCAAGACCTCCCATTACCGTCCCCATTACCCAGTAAATATAATTGAGCACCGAAATAAAGAAGTAATAATATTTACGGTTTATATCCTCTGACGGCTCACGGACCGAGACTATAGAAAAGGTTTCGTCACACAAAAGATAAATAAGTATAAATTTTATTTTTCCCATACCCTTATATTTTTCCAAAAAGGAAAGTCCGTAAAACAGATGTCTTGCGTTTACAAGGATACTTAATAAAAATGCACCTACAGGGTCAAAAGCGGTTGTAAGCATAGTAATCGCCGCAAACTGCATACTTCCGCAAAAACAGACCGCACTCATAAGTCCGGACCAAAGAAAATTATAGCCCTTAGTCTCCATTAAAATTCCGTAGGCAATTCCTAAGGTCAAAAAGCCTGTTAAGACGGGTATTGTAGTGGGAAAAGCCGCTTTAAAAGCATTTTTTAATTCTTGTTCTTTCATAAATTTCCTCAATTTGCATTTAGCTTTTTATATAGTGCCGAAATTTCCTTTCTTAGCCCTGTGTTTTCGGGATTTTTAAGTGTTGGGTCGGATTTAAGCAGAAATTCCACTTCCTTGCCTGCAAGGTGCAGTATCTCACGGTCGGCAAAAATATCTGCTATTTTCATATCAGGTAGCCCGTGCTGACGGGAGCCTAAGAAGTCTCCGGGACCTCTGAGCTCTAAATCCGCATCGGCAATTTTAAAGCCGTCACAGCTGTTTTTTATAACGTTAAGCCGTTTCTTTGTATCAGGAGATTTATTATCAGATATTAAAATACAGCTTGATTTATGCTTTCCTCTGCCTATTCTGCCCCTTAACTGATGCAATTGCGATAAACCGAACCGCTCAGCATTTTCTATTACCATTATAACGGCATTTGGAACATCAATACCCACTTCAATTACCGTTGTAGCGATAAGCAGTTGAATTTCACCTGCGGCAAAGCTGCGCATCACCCTATCCTTATCCTGAGGCTTCATTTTACCGTGGAGCAGTCCTACCGTATAGTCCTTAAATTCACCGCTTTTAAGTTTCTCGTAATATTCGGAGGCAGGGGTGATATCCATAGTCTCGTTTTCTTCGACCAGCGGACAAACAATATACCCTTGCCTGCCCTCATCCAGGAATTTTTTAATATAATTATATATCCTTTGTCTATAGGAGGTATCTACACAATAGGTGTCAATACTCTGTCTGCCCTTAGGGTATTCATCAATTATACTTATATCAAGGTCGCCGTAAATAATAAGCCCCAAGGTTCTCGGAATAGGTGTTGCCGACATAACCAATGTATGCGGATTTTCCCCTTTGGGTGATAGCTTTCCTCGCTGTGCTACACCGAAACGGTGCTGTTCATCGGTTATAACAAGTCCCAAATTATCGAATTCCACATCGTCTACCAGTAAGGCATGCGTACCTACTATAACATCAATTTCGCCCTTTTTAAGAGCATCTTTTAGGGAATTTTTTTGTTTTTTTGTAAGAGAGCCTGTAAGCAGACCGCACTTAATACCCGTGCTTTCCATAATACCGCTAAGGGTTTTAAAATGCTGTTCGGCAAGGATTTCGGTAGGCGCCATTAGTGCAGACTGAAAACCGTTTAAGGCGGTAACGAACATAAGTGCCGCCGCAACTGCTGTCTTGCCGCTACCGACATCACCTTGAATAAGTCTGTTCATAGGTTTTCCCGAGGACATATCATATAAAGCCTCATTTATGACCCGTATTTGAGCATTTGTAAGTGAAAAAGGTATTTTAGACTGAAATTCGCCCAAATAATTTTTTTCTATTTTACAGCCAGTTTTCCCTCTTGAATGTTTTTTAAGGAAGTTAAGACCTGCCTGCAAAACAAACAGCTCCTCGAAGACAAGACGCTTTTTTGCCCTTTCAAGGTTTTCGGGGGTTCTTGGAAAATGTATATTTTCTATTGAAAATTTAATATCACAAAGCCCGTTGCGTTTTCGTATTTCCTCAGGGAGAGTTTCCTCTAAGCAGAGAGAGCTAACCGCCGTTTTCACAAGCTTTTCTATCATTTTAGAGGAAAGATTATAGGATGCGGGATAAATCGGCTCTATACCGTTATAGCCCGATTCCATTATTGTAGGAGAGGACATTTCTCTTTTAAAAAGATTACCCTCCACCTTGCCGTAGAAAAGGTATTCCCTGCCCTCCCTTAGTTTTTCGGCTAAGAATTTTTGGTTAAAGAGAGTGACCTCCATTCTGCCTGAGCTATCCTCTACCCAAAACTTATAAATAGTCATACTCTTTCTGATATATGAGGTTTTAATAGGTGTAATTATCTTAGCCTTTACACAGCAGTTTTCAAAAAATAAGGTTTCGGAAATAGGCTTTACAGCTGTCCAATCGAGGTACGCTCTGGGGTAAAAACGCAAAAGGGCACCGACCGTATCGATACCCTTTTGCTTTAGCACAACAGCCCTTTTTTCACCAACACCCTTTAGATACTGAATATCGGTAGAAGCTGTCAACATTTTTTACACCTCTTATAGCGGAGATTATTCAACAGAGATAATGTAGTAATAAATAGGCTGACCGCCGTTTATTACGGTAATTTCGGTCTTAGAACCGTATTTTGCCTGAATTTGCTCCTCAATAGCGGCTGCCTGCTCCTCGGTAACATCCTCACCGTAAATAACGGTAACGAACTGACTATCACGCTTAATCATCTGCTTTAAAAGCTTCATAACGGTCTTTTCAAGGTCGGTATCAACAAAGGTAATCTTACCGCCTAAAAGCGCCATAAGCTCGCCTTTTTTAATAGAATGACCGTCAAACTCGGAATCCCTTGCAGCAAAGGTTATCTGACCTGTTGCAATTTTCTCAGCGGCTTTTTGCATTTCGATAGCGTTAGCCTCATTATCGGTATCGGGGTCAAAGGTCAGCATTGCGGTAATACCCTGAGGAATAGTGCGTGTGTGGAGTACAATTACCTTACGGGTGCTTATCGGAATAGCCTGCTCCGCAGCCATAATGATATTCTTATTGTTAGGAAGAACAAAAACGGTCTCGGCAGGAGTAGACTCGATTGCCTTTAAAATATCGTCGGTGCTGGGGTTCATGGTCTGACCGCCGCTTACAATTGTATCTACACCGAGGTCTTTGAAAAGCTCTGCCAAACCGTCACCTGCGCAAACCGATACAAAACCTACAGGCTTTGTAGGCTCAACAGCGGTAAAGGTTTCTGTACGCTCAGCATTCTTAGCCGGTTTTTTACGTGCCAGCTCAGCATCATGCTTAGCTCTTTCGTGCTGGTCACGCATGTTCTCTATCTTTAAGTGAACGAGTGAGCCGAAGGTCAATGCATTTTCGATAGCATTACCCGGATGGTCGGTATGAACGTGAACCTTAATAATTTCCTCATCATCAACCACAACAACACAGTCGCCTATTGTTTCAAGGAACATTCTTAGCTCGTTAGGCTCCTTTTCACAATCAGCCGCACGGTTTACAATAAACTCGGTGCAGTAGGTGAAGGTTATCTCGGTCTCGAATTCGCCCGCCGCATTACGTGAAGTTTCCTCCTCCTCAGCAGAATCGGTAACCGAAGCCGAAGATTCAATCATTA
>JAFUOL010000100.1 GCA_017481865.1 Clostridia bacterium
CAGGCACAAAAGAAGCAGATTAAGCGGTTTGTTCACCTGCCCGTAAACTTTGGAAAGGTGATATGCAAAGCTCATAATAAAGCATATCTTTAAAAGTTCCGAAGGCTGAAAAGTAAGGCCAAACGGAAGCCGCAGCCACGCTTTATCGTCTATGCTTTCATCAACCTGCATTCCGATAAAAAAAGTAAGTATTACAGGAATAAGACCTATAGCCGCCACGATATACTACCGTTTTGCGATTTTTTCATAATCATAGGCGGAGATTATCACCGCCGCCATAAGACCCAACAGCATTGCACCGAACTGGGTTATGGCAGGGCGGTAGGTCTCTTTATAATAAGTAGCTGAAAAAACCGCTACAGTACCGTAAAGGGATGTGAAAATGCTTAAAATAAGCAATATTTTGTCCGCCTCACGGAAATAGTCGGCAATTTTCGCCATTAAGTGTCGCATATATATTCCTCCCGACTACGCAATTCAACATTTACCCCTCTATTATATTTTATTTCGTCCAAATATGCAAGTACATACTGAATGTTGGACAGATAATGAAAAACTTGACAAATTATGACAACCGTGGTACAATATTTTCACGAAATATATGAAAGAGGTGTTGATATGAAATCTACCGGAATGGTACGTGCCGTTGACAAAATGGGACGTGTGGTTATCCCAAAAGAGATACGCTCCCAGCTTCAGGTTGAAAACGATGTTGACAGCTTTGAAATTTATATGGACGGAGATAAGGTGATACTTAAAAAGTATAACCCCACGTGTATCTTCTGCGGCGGACTGGATGAAAGCGTAAATTTCCATGACTATACGGTTTGCAAAACCTGCATCGAAAAGCTTAACAGCATGAAAGATACCATATGATGATGTGACGTAAGAGGCTGTCTCACAAAAAGTGAGACAGCCTCTTGTGCTTTATAAATTATCTTTCAATTTGAGCCTCGCCGCCGGATACGGTCTGCTCGGTTATAGTGATTTTCTTTATCGTACTGTCGGACGGAGCCTCAAACATAAACTTCTGCAAAACACCCTCAATAATAGAACGAAGTCCTCTGGCACCTGTTTTGCGTTCAACCGTCATATCGGCTATCTTAGAAAGAGCACCGTCGGTAAATATAAGCTCTATACCGTCCATTTTAAAGAGCGCTTCATACTGCTTTATAATGGAATTTTTAGGCTCGGTCATAATTTTTATAAGGGTTTCCTTATCCATACCCTTCAAGGCGGTTATTACGGGCAGTCTGCCCACAAGCTCAGGTATAAGACCGAACTTAACCAAATCCTGATGGGTAGCGGCTATAGTCATAGCCTGCGCCTCAATGCTTTTCGGAGACTTAACATCTGCACCAAAGCCGAGACTTGAGCCGCCCATGCGTTTCTCTATCACCTTTTCTATACCGTCAAAAGCACCTGCACAGATAAATAGGATATTTGTAGTATCTATCTGTATAAAATCCTGCTGAGGATGCTTTCTGCCGCCCTGAGGAGGAACGTTTGAAACCGTGCCTTCGAGGATTTTAAGCAGAGCCTGCTGAACACCCTCGCCGCTGACATCACGGGTAATGGAGGCGTTCTCACTCTTGCGGGCGATTTTATCTATTTCATCGACATAAATAATACCACGCTCTGCCTTTTCAATATCATAATCGGCCGCTTGGATAAGTCTTAAAAGAATATTTTCAACATCCTCGCCAACGTAGCCTGCCTCGGTTAAGGTAGTAGCGTCGGTAATAGCAATCGGCACATCAAGAATACGTGCCAAGGTCTGTGCTAAAAGAGTTTTACCTACACCTGTAGGACCGAGCATAAGCACGTTGCTTTTAGCTAATTCAACATCGTTATCGGTGCTTTTGAATATTCTTTTATAATGGTTATAAACCGCTACCGAGAGGGTTTTTTTAGCATCATCCTGACCGATAACATAACGGTCAAGCTCCTCTTTAATTTCCTGCGGCTTAGGCAGAATAAACTCCGCCTCTGTCTTTTTCTTTTTGGAATGTGACCTTGCGGCATTTTCGTCTGCAAACAGCAAAGAATTGCAGAATTCAATACAACTGTCACAAATATACACACCCGGTCCTTCTACGAGTCGGGTTACCTCGTCCTGCGATTTGCCGCAGAACGAACAGCAAATCTCATTGTCGTGTTCGTTCGGCATATTTTACCCCTTATCTTTTAGTAATTACCTTGTCAATCAAGCCGTACTCCGCCGCCTCTGCCGCAGACATAAAGTTATCTCTTTCAGTATCACGCTGAATAACCTCTAAGGGCTTGCCGGTGTTTTCGGAAAGGATTTTATTAAGGTTTGCTCTTGTCTTTTCAATGTGGTTAGCGTGGATAAGAATATCTGTAGCCTGACCTTTAGCCTGACCCAAGGGCTGATGTATCATAATTTCACTGTTAGGAAGTGCGAAACGCTTACCCTTAGCACCCGAGGACAGCAGGAATGCGCCCATACTTGCCGCCATACCCATACAAATAGTGCTTACATCGCACTTAATGTACTGCATAGTATCGTAAATAGCAAGACCTGCGCTTACAGAGCCGCCGGGGCTGTTGATGTAAAAGCTGATGTCCTTCTCAGGGTCCTGACCCTCAAGATATAAAAGCTGAGCGATAATTACACTTGCCGATGCATCGTCTACCTGGTCGTGAAGCATAATAATACGGTCGTTAAGTAAGCGGGAGAAAATATCGTAGGAACGCTCTCCCCTGCCGGTCTGTTCAATAACATAAGGTATCATAGCCATATCAATACTCATAATCGTTTCTCCTTAAATTATAAAATAAATTTACAAAAAGGGGCTGTCTCAAACTAAAAGCTTATTGAGACATCCCCTTAATTATTGGTGAATAAACCTGAATTTAATCAATTATTCAGCGTCTTTCTTTTCATCAGCCGCTTTTTTGGTGGTTTTCTTAGCGGCAGCTTTCTTTGCAGCAGGCTTTTTCTCAGCCTTTTCGGTCTTAGCCTCAACCTCGGTAATTACCGCATTTTCCTTAACGAAGTCGATAGCCTTGCCTACAGCTAAATCCTTAGCAATTTCTTCAGCCGGAACAGCAGCCTTAACAGCATCTACTTCCATACCGTAGTCCTTAGCCATTTTCTCGTACTGCTCGTTGATATCCTTTTCGTCAGCTACAATATTCTCAACCTCAACGATTTTCTCAAGGGCTAATCTGAACTTAACCTGAGCCTCTGCCTGAGGACGGAAGGAAGCCTTAAAATCATCGATGCTTGCATTTGTATACTTTAAGTAGGTCTGAAGGTCGAGACCCTGAGACTGTAATCTGTAAGCAAACTCCTCAACACTCTGATTAAGACGGTTTTCGAACATAGCCTCGGGGATTTCACCCTTGATACCGTCAACAATCTGCTGAACGAGGTCGTTTTCCATTTCCTCCTCGTTAGCCTTGGTCTTGCGCTCAAGAGCCTTAGTCTTAAGGTCTGCCTTTAAAGCGTCAAGAGTGTCAAACTCACTTACGTCCTTAGCAAACTCGTCATCAATTTCGGGAAGCTCACGAAGCTTAATCTCGTGAAGCTTAATTTTAAAGGTAGCCTCTTTGCCTGCTAAATCCTCTGCGCCGTACTCCTCGGGGAAGGTAACAACGATGTCAAACTCGTCGCCGATATTATGACCTACTATCTGATCCTCAAAGCCGGGGATAAACTGACCTGAGCCCAATTCCAAGGTGTGACCCTCAGCCTTGCCGCCGTCAAACGCAACGCCATCCTTAAAGCCTTCAAAGTCAATAACTACGGTATCGCCCATAGCGGCAGCTCTGTCCTCTACAGCTACCATACGTGCATTGCGATCAGCCATAGCATTTATCTGAGCGTCAATCTCGCTGTCCTCAACCTTAGCGATTACCTTTTCAGCCTTTAAGCCCTTGTATTCGCCTAAAGTGATTTCGGGATAAGTAGTAACGGTAACCTTAAATTCTACACCGTCTTCCTTAGAAATGGAAACCATATCGAAATCCATCTTATCATTGATTACCTTAAGACCGGACTCGGTGATAGCCTCCTCAACAACGTCATTATAAAGAAGATTTAAAGCATCCTCAAAGAATACTTCGGCGCCGTAATAGGTCTCGATAATGTGAAGGGGTGCCTTACCCTTTCTGAAGCCGGGAACGTTGATTTTCTTAACGTTCTTTTTGTAAGCCTCTTTTATAGCCTCACGGAACTTTTCACCGTCGATAGTGATGGTAAGCTCCTGTCTGTTAGTAGCTACATTTTTAGTTTCTTTTAAACTCATTTTAATTTTTACCTCCGCATAATGTGGCTGGTTGTAATTATATCAACCCATACTCGATGCATTATACCACAGTATAATCCTTTTTTCCAGTCATTTTTTTAACAATTTGTAAATTTCGGTAAAATTGCTATATCACGCTATATAATATGGTGTAAAATCAATACAATCGCACGATATCAGCTTAAATTCCACCCCGTCATACTCCTTTACGGCATTGATATACCCCAAGCCGTGAATATGCCCGTAATAAACCTTTTTTATGTTATGCTTTTTTATAATATCAAAAATTTCATTGCATACACTGTCCCCGTAAACGGGAGGATAATGGAGAAAGCAAAGTATAGGAAGTCCTGTTTTTTCGGCGGCGGTAAGGGAGGAATCAAGCCGTCCCGCCTCACGCATTAAAACCTTTTTACTGCCTGTATCGTCATAAAACCAACCTCTGGTACCTGCTACCGCATAATTTTCTACAACGGCACAGTTATTGTAAATAATATCTACAGATGAAAAATTATTGCTTTCAAAAAATTCATGGATTTTTTTGGCGGTACTCCACCAAAGGTCGTGATTGCCTTTAAGCAGCAGCTTTTTGCCCGGAAGGCTTTCTAAAAATTCAAAATCCTTTTTAGTTTCCTCTATTTTAAGCCCCCACGAAAAGTCACCCGGGAGAATGACCGTATCCTCGGGCTTTACAAGCCTTTGCCAGTTAGCCTGCAAACGCTTAGTATAATTATCCCAACCCTTAAAAATGTCCATAGGCTTATCTACTCCTAAAGACAAATGCAAATCGGAAATTGCAAAAATGCTCAACGTTCATCCTCCTTTTGTATAAAATAATTTTTCCTGCACACAATAACTTCGACCTGCTTAAAGGTCAGAAAGGACTCGATTTATTATGACAGACCATGCTAAAGAAACCCAAGCCTGCATAGACTGCACCGTTAAAAACTGTGTATACCATACTGAAAATGATGCTTGCAGTGCAGGTAAAATCAAGGTTGGTAACGGCTCTGCCTCCTGCGTAGGAGACACCTGCTGTGACACCTTCAGAGCAAAGTAAGATAAATCGTATTCAAACAAATATCCGGCATAACGCCGGATATTTGTTTTTACTTAATATTCAATGCATTGTAAACAGACTTTAACATATCCTGCTTTTCGCAAACCTCATTAAATCTGACGGTTGCATTTTCAAGTGCCTTTATAGGCTCGGGAATTTCGGTAGAGGTGAGTTCCGAAAGAAGTCTTACATTGTCAAATTCGGTTTCAGCCTGTTTTTCGGTAACAGCTGAAAGCACGCTTTTTGCAAACTTGTAAGGCGATGCAGTAGAGGCAATAACTGTGGGGATATCCTCACCTGTTTCTTTTACATACTGCTCGTAAACATTCATGGCAACTGCCGTATGTGTATCGCACAGATAGCCGTATTCGTTGAAGTACTTTCCTATTGTAGCAACGGTCTTTGCATCATCACAGCAGCCTGCCCAGAAAAGCTTATCTATACCGTTCTTAATTTCATCACTTACGGTAAAGGTGCCCTCGTTGCTAAGCTGTGCCTGCATTGAGGATACCTCTTTATCATTATTGCCGCAAAGCTCAAAAAGCATTCTTTCAAGATTGCTGGAAATAAGAATATCCATAGAGGGGGAAACGGTTGTATAGAAAGCACGGTTACGGTCGTATTTACCGGTACGGATAAAGTCGGTAAGAACATTATTGGAGTTAGATGCGCAAATAAGCTTGTTTACCGGAACACCCATTTTCTTAGCATAATAAGCGGCTAAAATGTTGCCGAAGTTACCTGTAGGAACAACGATATTAAAGCCGTTTTTAAGATAATCGCCCTCACGCTTTAAAAGGTCGCAGTAAGCGGATACATAGTAAACTATCTGCGGAGCAAGTCTTCCCCAGTTAATAGAGTTAGCCGAGGAGAAAAGCATATTATTTTCGGCTAATTTTTCCTTAACCGCATTGTCGGTAAAAATCTTTTTAACACCTGTCTGCGCATCGTCAAAATTACCCTTAATGGCGCAAACGTGAACATTCTCACCCTTTTGCGAATCCATCTGCAGCTTCTGCATGGGGCTTACACCCTCGCTCGGGTAAAACACTATAATCTCGGTATTTTCCACATCCTTAAAGCCCTCAAGTGCGGCTTTACCTGTATCGCCCGAGGTAGCTACCAGTATAACCGACTTTTTGCCGTCGTTTACCTTTTTAGCCGAGGTGGTAAGCAAATAAGGAAGTAGCTGCAAAGCCAAATCCTTAAATGCACAGGTAGGACCGTGCCACAGTTCGAGAATATTTGCGTTTTCGCCTATCAAAGAAATAGGAGCAGGCTGTTCGTTATCGAAGCTGCCTGTGTATGCACCCTCAACGCAATAATTTATTTCCTCATCGGTAAAATCGTTAAGGAAAAATTTAAGAACATACTTTGCTCTGCCCTTGTAATCCATTTCGCAAAGCTTATCAAAATCGTTCTTAGTAAAGCTTGGGAAGGAATCGGGCACAAACAGACCGCCCTCGTTGGAAATACCCTGAGCTATTGCCTTAGCGGCAGTAACCTTAACCGATTTATCTCTTGTACTTATGTAGTTCATAACTTATTCTCCCTGAATTTAATACATCATATATAATAACTGTTTCAGTCTAACTTTGCAATAAAATTTTCCGCATTTTTGTAAAAAATTTTACTAAGCAGTTCCTCTTTAAGTCTTTTGCGGCGTAAAAATTCATAAAAGTCGGGTAATTTATCTATTCGGTCAAGCTTTTTATCCATTTCGGCTCCGTCAAAATCCGAGCCTATTGCAATATTGTTTTCATACCCTTTATCGCAAAGAAAGAAAATATTTTTGTAAAGCTGTTCAAAAACATCTCCGCACCCTAAAAAGCAGGGATAAAAGCAAAGTCCTACTACTCCACCCTTTTCAGCTATCAGCTTTATCTGCTCAATATTAAGATTTCTCGGGTGGTTACAAACCAAGCGGCAGTTTGAATGTGTCGCCAACGGAAATTCTGCTTTTTCAATAGCACCGTAAAAGCTTTTATCATTTAGGTGGGAAAGGTCACAGCCGATTTTAAGACTATTCATAACACCTATAACATCTTTTCCGAAATCGGTAAGACCCTTATCGGTTTTGCTTCCCCCTGCTATCAGGTTTTCACCGTTCCATGTAAGGGTCAAAAACCTTATACCGTCGGTTTTGAGTTCATAAAGGCGGTCTATATTACTTTGAATTACCGCTCCACCCTCAACTGCAAAAACAGGTGTAAGGTTTTCAGTTTTATTTTTAAGCTTATCCTTAAAATCCTTGAGGATATTTTTATATAGCTGATACGGGTTTTCTGTATCATCCTTTATCCACACCGCAAAGGTTTGGTGCCATTTATTAAAAACAGCACCCTTGCACGCAGATACAGCAAGGGTGTTTTTTGAAAATTCCTGATTTTTTACATAACATTCGTAAGGGGTATCACAGTGTAGGTCAAAAAAGTCCATAAAACCACCTTTTTATAATTCGGAATTAAAGGTGTGGCGCTTAAGCGTCACATTTTTATAAAGTCGGCATAGACGACACCTTTAATTACGCATTACGAATTCATAATTCCGAATTAAATTTTTATTTACACCAAAACATAAAACAGTATCGCAATAAACTGCAAAACCGAGCCTATCACTACAAATATATGAAATACCGAGTGCATATATCTCACGGTTTTCTTGCCTGCTATACCGTATAGCACAGC
>JAFUOL010000010.1 GCA_017481865.1 Clostridia bacterium
AAATCAGGTCACCTTGGGGCTTAGCGAAAAGAACGCTATAGAAAATTTAAAAATCATCACAACCCAGCTTATTGAAAAAGAGCAGTCGGCAAGACAGTCACTTAATAAAATAAAGCTTGAGGATACTGTGTTCAGGGCATACGATACTCTTAAAAACTGCCGAATACTTTCAAGCGATGAAATGATGACCTTAATTTCAAGGATTAAATTAGGTGTAGATATGGGCATAATTAAAATTGATGTAAGCCCAATGCAGTTATTCGTGGAAAATCAGCCGTACAGTTTAATGAAACGTCACGGAAATGTTTCGCCCGAGGAACGGGATATTTTAAGAGCCTCCGATATACGGGAGGTACTGAAATAGGAGGAATACTTTATGAAATACAATTTTAACGGTTTTACCGCAAAAGCCAATGAGGCTTTAAATTTAGCAATTTCCAATGCGGAAAAATTCGGTCATACCTATGTAGGCAGTGAACATTTGCTTATGGGTCTTTTAGCACTCCGCAGCGGTGTTGCCTATGCAGTATTAAGCAAAAGGGGTGTTACTGCTGAAAAAATTGAGGAGCTTATGCGCAGTGAAATAGGCTTCGGCACCCCTACAAGACTTTCACCTGATTACTTTACCCCCAGAGCCAAAAGGGTAATTGAATCCGCTATGAGCGGGGCGAATAACCTCGGCAAAAAATATGTCGGCACAGAGCATATTCTGATGGGAATTTTAAGCGACGGGGATAATTACGCTATCCGTTTTCTGAATAATTTGGGTGTAGATATTGCATCTGTTACTAATGATGCACTGTCAGCCTCGGGTATAGACCCTAAGGATTTGGCGGAAAGGGCATCAGGCAATAATCAAAAAAATTCCGATTCTAAAACAGGAAATCTCGAAAAATACGGTATTGATTTAACCGCCGAGGCTAAAAAGGGCAAGCTTGACCCCGTTATTGGCAGAGAGCAGGAAATTGAGCGTGTAATTCAAATACTTTGCCGTAGAACCAAGAACAACCCTTGCCTTATAGGTGAACCGGGTGTAGGTAAAACGGCGGTTATCGAGGGTCTGGCGCAGAAAATTGCAAGCGGAGACGTGCCCGAAATTTTAGCAAATAAAAGACTTTTCACCCTTAATCTTACGGGAATGGTGGCCGGCACTAAATACCGTGGTGATTTCGAGGAACGTATAAAAGCCGTTATTGACGAGGTTACAAGCTCTAAAGATGTAATACTCTTTATTGACGAGGTTCACACCATTATAGGCGCAGGCTCGGCAGAAGGCTCTACAGATGCCGCCAATATTTTAAAGCCCTCTTTAGCCCGTGGTGAATTTCAGCTTATAGGTGCTACTACCATTTCGGAGTACCGCAAGAATATAGAAAAGGATTCGGCTCTTGAACGCCGTTTCCAGCCTGTAAATGTTGCAGAACCCTCCGAGGAGGATTCCGTAAGCATCTTAAAGGGTTTAAAAGATAAATATGAGGCACATCATAACGTAAAAATTACCGACGAGGCAATATCTGCTGCCGTTAAGCTTTCTGCCCGTTATATAAGCGACAGATTTTTGCCCGATAAAGCAATCGACCTTATTGACGAGGCGGCTTCCCGTGTAAGGCTTAAGGCCTCGGCAGCGCCTACAGAGCTTAAAGAATTGGAGGAAAAAATAGCTTCCACCGAATCCGAAAAGGACGAAGCTATAAATTCACAGGAATTTGAGCTCGCCGCAAGCCTTCGAGATAAGGAAAATAGCCTTAAAAAGCAGTATGACGAGGCAAAGGAAAAATGGCAGGGCGAAAGCGGAAGTCCTAAGGGGGAAGTAACTGCCGAGAATATTGCCGAAATCGTATCGGGTTGGACGGGTGTCCCCGTAGTTCAGCTTACAGAGGAGGAGTCCGCTAGGCTTTTGCGCTTAGAAAACGAACTTCATAACAGAATTATCGGTCAGAATGAGGCGGTAACCGCCGTAGCTAAAGCTATCCGCAGAGGTAGGGTAGGACTTAAAGACCCCAAACGTCCTATCGGCTCCTTTATTTTCTTAGGTCCTACGGGTGTGGGTAAAACCGAGCTTTGCAAGGCACTTGCCGATTCGCTTTTCGGCTCGGAAAACATGATGATAAGGCTCGATATGTCCGAATATATGGAAAAGCATACCGTGTCCCGTCTTGTAGGCTCGCCTCCCGGATACGTAGGCTTTGAGGAGGGCGGTCAGCTTACCGAAAAGGTGCGCCGTAATCCTTATTCGGTAATCCTTTTTGATGAGATTGAAAAGGCTCACCCCGATGTATTTAATATGCTTTTGCAGATTTTGGAGGACGGTATTCTAACCGACTCACAGGGACGAAAGGTAGACTTTAAAAACACCGTTATTATTATGACTTCTAACGTAGGCGCCAGAAAGATAACCGATAAAAAGATTTCTTTTGGCTTCGGCTCGGGTGAGGAAACAGTCAACACCGATGTTAAGGACTCTGTAATGGCAGAGCTTAAAAATACCTTTAGGCCCGAGTTTTTAAACCGTGTTGATGATATTATTGTTTTCTCAAAGCTTACCAAGCCTGAAATCGAGCAGATTGCAGAAAAAATGCTTGAAAATCTAAGTAAGAGGCTCGAAAACCTCAACATCACCATTAAATATGATGACAGTGTTAAGTCTGCACTTGCAGATGTAGGCTTTGATGAGTTTTACGGAGCAAGACCTCTGCGCCGTGAAATTCAAAACCGAATTGAGGATAATTTAAGTGAAAAAATCCTTGACGGAAGTATCAAAAACGGTGATACCGTAACCTGTAACTTTATTGACGGTAAGTTTGAATTTAACACATAAGCTTAAAGGGCTGACATGCCAAAACATGCCAGCCCTGATTTTATTCAATTGTTAATTTTGTCTCC
Source organism: Clostridia bacterium (assembly GCA_017481865.1). Lineage (GTDB taxonomy): Bacteria > Bacillota > Clostridia > Oscillospirales > Acutalibacteraceae > UBA737. The sequence continues at coordinate 2,884 of JAFUOL010000010.1, forward strand.
CGAGCATAAAAGAAAATATACTGCTGAACTATTCCTGCGTAAGGGACGGCTTCTTTCGGTAATTCACCGTTAAATAGTACCTGCATGGCACGTTTAATCCAAACATCCTTAGGGAAAGCGTCAATATGCTTGTGGGAAAACAGCAGGGCACAGTCGGCAACCTTTGGTCCTACTCCTTTTATTTTCATAAGCTCTTGTCTTGCATCATCTACATTAAGTGACGAAAGCCTGTTTAAATCAATTTCTCCGTTTGAAACCTTTGTTGCCGCATCGAGAATATACTTTCCTCTGAACCCTGCTCGCAAGATGTCTAAATCGTCAAGAGTAAGACTTGCTATCTTTTGGGCAGAGGGGAAGCTGTAGCCTTTACCGATAGGCTCACCGAAATTCTCACAAAGAGTCCTTATAATCCCCTTAATTCGCTTGATGTTATTGTTTTGGGAAATTATAAAGGAGCAAAGGGTCTCCCACGGCTCCTGATTAAGTACACGGATGCCCTTGCCGAATTCAGAGGCGGTTTTTAGAATTTCGTTGCCGCTTACAGCGGTTATAATTTGGTTATAGTCTCTGTCTAAATCGAAATAGTCACGCCAAAGGGAATTAAAATCCTCCTCGGTAACGTTGTAAAGCACTATCGTGCCGTCCGACAGCTTTTCAAGCTCTAAATACTTATTGTAGGCTACACCGTACCACCGATTATTTTCGTCGCACTCCCAACGGAAAGCCTGACCACAGTCAAGAGTATTCTTAAGGTCAAATATCTCCATACCCTTTATAAGGGCGTTATTATTTTCAAATTCAACATTATACATTTTTTTCACTCCAGTAATTGAATTATACATTTTTTATGTTATAATATCAATATCAAGTTTTTAGTAAATGAGGTCTTATAAATGAGAGATGATATTTGCACCATACCCGTAAGCGAGGTTTTCGAGGAAAATGACGGTTGTCCTATCTGCCGTATGAGAGATACCGTTGAACAGAGAATTATCTCCTATATTTTAGGCGATGCTATGATGGAGCCTGATGTCCGAATAGAAACTAATCGTGTAGGATTTTGCGAAAAGCATTACGACAAAATGCTCAATTACAGGGCAAGACTTCAGCTTTCCCTTATTTTGCAGACCCATATTGATGAAATCGCCAAAAATGTATTTTCTAAGGGATTGTTTACTACTCCTGCTAAAAGAGGGGAGAAGGCGGCAAAGGTGTCCGATACCTGCTTTATATGTGATAAAATCGAATACGGTGTTTCCCGTATGATTGAAACCGTTTACCGTTGCTATGAAAACGAAAGGGATTTCAGGGAGCTTTTTAATAATCAGACTATGTTCTGCCTGCCGCATTACGAAAGGCTGATTTCGGGTGCAGATAAAAAGAAAATGCACCGCTACAGTAAGGAATTTGCTGATAATCTGACGAGAATTACGGGTGATTACGCTAAGAATTTACACGAAAATATTTCCAAATACTGCGCAATATACGATTACCGTGCCGATAAAGAAAATATGAAGGTTCCCGAAATTATGAACTCTGTTGATACTGCGGTCGATTTCCTTGTAGGCAGGAAAAGTGAGGAATAGTAATTTACATAATTCTACAAAAATAGACCTCGGTTAATAACTTTTCCCCTAAAATAAGGGAGTTTATCAACTTTTCCACCGAGTTATCCACATTTTTATGTAAACTTATTAACAACTGAATATGTTTTCCCGAATTTACCAATAATATAATTATCCCGCAAAAAGGAGTAGTGTTATGGTAAAAGGTGTAAGCAAAAGGGTCATAGTTGTTAACAACACGGGCAATAAATTTTTTGAAAAGATAGTTTTTTATGTAACCCCCGAATACGGCAATATGAAAGAGGGGCAGTTAAACTCTGCGGCGGCTAAATATATAAGTACTTTTGATTTCCGTCCGCCTGCAAAGAGCTCTTTAAGGCGCCGATACAAACGCCGTATGTTTTTGAGAATAGGCGGGGTGGCTTTAGCTATTTTAGCTGTGATTGGAATAGCTATGGCAGTCATATTGTAAATAAATTATTAAAAATGCAGGAAAGCTCGGTTATTTCTTGCATTTTTTTCTTTTTTAGACTATAATTACTTTATATGATGTTTAGTAGGTGATGAAGTGAAAAGTACCCTGAAAATGGGAGTAAAGGTTTTCGGTAAAATCATACTTGCCAATGTTATGTCTATAATCACTGTTGTTTCTTTAAGCTTTTTAGTAACCGCAATGTTTACGGAAAATATCGGCTATCAGGCTTTCGGTACAACAAGCACAAGCAGTGAGAGCGAACTGCTTTACGAGTATTATTATGAGAATGGGGAGGACACTCAGCTCCCAGAATACGAGGAGCAGGGCTATACTGTTAATCAGGTAAGTATTCGCTCTGACGTATCCAAAACGGGCAATGCCGTATTTTTGGTCCTGTGTGCACTGTTCTGCATGAGCCTTGTAGCAATTCTTACCTACACTCTTGTCTGGAAAGAGGGAAATAAGGATTTGAACCTTGCAAGGTTTGACCGTATTAAGTACGATAAATTTAAGGGCGTAAAAATAGGTCTTATTGCGGCGGCACCTTCTTTAGTGCTCCTTTTGGTTTTAAGTATTGGCAAAAGCACCTTTTCAAGCTCTTTCCCCGTAATATTTTATCAATATCTTAATGCGGCTTTCTTTGCGCCTATGGATTTAATTTGCGGCAGTGCCGTAGCCTTTGGCGATTTGGCTATATGGCAGATATTATTGCTTTTACTCGTTCTGTTTTTGGTTCCCGCATTTTCGGGATTAGCCTATTATATAGGCTATAAGGATATTTTGTTAAGTGATAAGCTTATTTACAAAAAGCAAAAGTAAAATAAAGAGGAATGGAGATTTAAAATGGCAGGCTTTTTCGGTTTATTTAATTACGAGAAGGAAGGTCCGGGCATTTCAAAAAATGCTCCGAAAAAGAAAACCTTTCTTATTTTCTTTGAGACCTTTTTCCGCAATTTTTGGAAATTTATGCCCATCAACTTGGTTTACAGCTTGATTTCAGTCCCGGTTATTACAGGTGGCTTCGCTTCTGTAGGTATTACACACGTTGCAAGAAATACCGCAAGAGACAAGCATTCTTTTGGTCTTAGTGACTTTTTTGACACTGTAAAAAAGAACTGGAAGCAGGCTTTGGCGGCAGGAATTATAAATACTATTGTATACATACTCCTGATTTTTGATATATTTTTCTTTTACAATAATCAGGAAAACGGCATGATTTATACTATAGGTCTCGGTATCATGATGTCAATCACCATTATCTTTTTAATGATGAATTTTTACCTTTGGACTATGATGATTACCTTTAAGTTTAATTTAAAGCAGTTATATAAAAACAGCTTTAAATTTGTGATAATCAATATAAAGAAAAATCTACTTTGCGGTTTCTGCCTCTTGCTTGCTTACGGATTGTATATAGCCATAGCTGTGCTTTTCTTTAAGTATATTATATTCGTTTTATCCATTGAAATTTTAGTTTATATTTTGACATTCCCTGCATTCAGATTTTTACTTATTCAGTATTTTACATTCCCATGTATTAAAAAGGTCATTATTGACCCTTATTATGCAGAGCATCCCGATGAGGATATTGAGAAGCGCCGTGATTTAGGTATTGAAGTTGAGGAAGAAAAGCCTGAAGTACCCGAGGGCGAGGAGGAAGAACCCGAAAACGTTTTTGATGACAACATGATTTTGTAATCTTCGGCATATATATTTACTCTAAGGAGTGAATTTATATGACTTGCAGAATAGCAGAGCTTAGAAATAAGCAGGTGGTTTGTGTTAAAAACGGCTGTGTTTTAGGCTATATTTCGGATGTTGAAATAAATACTGCCGACGGTCGGCTTGAAGCCATAGTGATATTCGGCAGACTTCGTTTTTTCGGTCTTTTAGGGCGTGAGGATGATATTATTATTCCTTGGCATGAAATCGAAGTAATCGGCAGAGAAACCGTTCTTGTAAACACCGACCCTGCGCCCTATGTAAGAATGAATAAAGCCAGATAACAGTAAAAAAGAACCTAAAAACTAACACCTCGGTTTAGCCGAGGTGTTAGTTTTTGATATATTACATCTTAATAATTTTCGCACCGAAAAGCTCGGCTTCCTCTAAGGAATGGGTGACAAGAATTATAGGTCTGGCGCCTGCGGTTTTTAGAATGTGCTCTGCGGCGGTTTTGATATTTTCACTGTCAAGCCCTGTGAAAGCTTCATCTAAAACAAGAAAATTAAAATCGGCGGATAAGGCTCTGGCAATTGCCGCTCTGCGTTGCATACCGCCAGAAAGCTTGTCAGGCTTTAGGTTTGCAGTATCGCCAATGCCAAGTGCGTTTAAGTGGCGCAAAGCATCAGCTTTGTCAGCACCTACGAGGGTTATGTTTTCAAGCACCGTTTTAAAGGGCAGAAGTCGGTTTTCCTGAAAAACTACCGAGGGTTTAAGCTTTTGTGTGGTAATAATATTGCCGTTTGTAGGCTTTTCAAGCCCTAAAACCAGCCTTAAAAGGGTGGTTTTTCCGCAACCACTTTCACCGATAAGGCAAATTCTGTCACCTTTCTGTATTTTAAGAGAAAAATCCTTTAAAATCTGCTTTTCGCCGTAAAAAAAGGAGATATTATCGAGGGTTATCATGGGTATACCTCCTTAAAGTGCGCCGTATTACAAGCTCTAAAAGCATGGAAAGCAGAGCTACTACAGCCGTTAGAGCGAAAACCTCGGGCGTTTCGATATAAAGCTTTGATTCCTGAAGCATATTGCCGAGGGAATTTTTCGGTCTGCATATGACCTCTGCCGCAATGCCTGATTTCCACGCAAAGCCTAATGCGGTAAGTGATGCGGAAATAAGGGATGGCATTATAAATGGCATTTTAATTTGAAAAAATACCTTTAGCTTGTCGATTTTATAAACCTCTGCCATTTCAAGATACTTTTTATCAATTCCCGAAAGCCCCGTTTCAACATTTGTCCAAATCATGGGTAAAACCATAAGGAATGAAATAAAAATCGGAAGTGTTGCGGCATGGAGCCACACAAGTGCCAAAATAATAAATGAGGCAACAGGTACCGCCTTTACAAGCTGTAAAATAGGGGAAAATACCGCCTTAAAGGTTTTAAATCGGTAGGAAAGTATACCGCAAATTATTCCGGAGGCAACACCTGCGGTGTAGCCTGCAATAATCCGCAAAAGGGAGAGCAGTACCGACATATAAAATTTCCCCGTGCGGCACATTACGAGTAAGGCTCTAAAGGTAGCAAGGGGAGTAGGGATAAGAATTTCCTGATTTATTAAAACAGCGGCTAACTGCCATACCACAAGCCAGAGCAGCAGTATGGCAGTAGATTTTAATATTTTACTTAGCTTCATAGTAGAAGCTGTCAGCCGGCAGAGTTCCGCCTATGCTTTGAAGATTGGAGTCAAAGAGGAACTTTAAGTATGCCGAAAGGTTGGTTTTTAATTCTGCACCGTCTTGATATACAATATTGCAGTAGGGAATAGCCTTCTGTGCTACGGCGGCAGGAGTAACTATCTCGTATCCTGCACAAAGCTCTGCGGCAGAAGCGGCATCAGCGTTTACTGCCTCAATAGATGCCTCGTATTCCTTTAAGAAAAGCTTTACAGCCTCGGGATTTTCGTTAATGAAATCATTGCGTGCTATAATACAGCCCATAACAAGGTCGGTGTCGCTTACCTTGTCCCATTCATCGTTCATGTCGAGAACGATTTTAGCATTAGTATCTTTTACGGTAATTGCGGTTGCAACTGGCTGGGGAGCAACGGCTATGGCTTTTTCACTGCCGACAACCTTAGTAACAAGCTCCTGCGGCTGTGAGACAAACTCTACGGTTACATCCTCGCCTGCTTTAAGACCGTTCTTTTCGAGAACGTAATTTAAAATATATTCGGGGTTTGCGCCCTGACCTGTGGAGTAAACAGTTTTACCCTTTAAGTCTTCAATGGAGGCTACCTCCTCGCCCTTTGTTACAAGGGTAAGAACACCTAAGGTGTTAATTGCAAGCACGGAAATATTTCCGCTTGTCTTATTATAAAGGTTAGAGGCAACGTTTGTTGCAACGGCGGCAATGTCAGCCTCACCGTTTGAAATTTTGGAAATTATCTCGGAATTATCCCCAACGAGGTTAAAATTATAGTTGAGACCTGCCTCGCCGTTCTCAGCATTTTTCATAAGGGATACCATACCTATACCTGTAGGGCCCTTAAGAGCATAAACGTTGCAGTTTACATCTAATTTGGAAACGGTGTCACTACTTCCCGTATCAGCAGGGGCACTGCTCTCATTATTCGCTGTACCGCAGGCGGCAAGTGAAAAGAGCATAATGGCGGCTAAAATCAAGCTAATCAGTTTTTTCATTTTTTATCACCTTTATATTATTATTTTCCCTTAAAATTACTCCGTCCTTTTCGAGACCTTCAAGGCTTCGGTAGAGAGTAGCTCTGCCGAGACCTAAAGTCTTCGCAAGAAGTGTCATACTTTTAAAGGAATTTACGTTACCTTCACTGTCAGCCACGGCGGTAAGGTATTTGAAAACCGTATCCTCCGCACTCCCACAGGAAATAACATTTAATTTTGTGTTGAGAAAACGTATTTTATCGGACAGAAATTCAATATAATTTACAGCGGTTTTAGGGTATTTAAGAAAAATTGCTTTAAGCTCATCCTCGGTTATAAAAAGTATCTGTGAGTCGGTTTTAGCCGTAACGGTGCTGACATATCGGTCATTACCGCCGAAAATTGCCGCTACTCCGAAACAACAGCCCTCTATAAATGAACGCATATGAATGTTGTTCCCGTTATTTGTAACCGCCGCCGTTTCGCCCTTTACCACATAGCCTACAGCGTTAGGAAACCTAACGGCAGAGTAAATAACATCACCCTTTTTATAGCTTACGGGGTCTTTAAAGCTTTTTATAATTTCCTGTTTTTCATTTTGCTCTAAACCTTTCAGCAAAAATATGTTTTCTAATCCTTTCATAGCTCCCTCGATTTGTCTCAAATGAGACACTTTTTAATTATTATACCACAAATACTGATTTTGTCAACAAAAAAAGGAACATTTTACATGTTCCTTAAAAATAACTTATTCTGTTATGCTTTTGTATATCTTTTGGAAATTTTCCGTTAGGTTAATTGTTTCCTCACGTTCGGCGGCAATTTTTTCTCTTGCAGTGTTAAGAGAGGAAATAAGTGTATCAACCTTAGAGCTGAATTCCTGTGAGGTTCTGAGAATATCGCTCCTAAGCTCTGCCAAAGCATCATGAGTTTCATCAATGGAAACGATATTGCGGCTGACTTCCTCCTCGGTAATTTTTGCCTCATTCTGCGCATTGTTCATTATAGCCTGTGCATTGCTTTGAGCTACAAGATAAAGCTTACCGATATTCTCCGAAAGGCGTTCAATTTCCTCATACTTTTCAGTAAAGGAGTTAAGCTTGCGGTCAAGCTCCGCCTTTTCGGTTTCAAGCTTTTTCTGCTCTGCCTTTGAGGTTTCCAACAGACTGTCAAGCTCATCTATTTTGCTATTAAGGTCATTTTCTTTTTGAGAAAAAGCCTTGTGGGTTTTTTCTATATATTCCATTACGTCCTGAGAATTAAAGCCGAAAAGGCTCTTTCTGAATCCAGCCGACATTTTAAAATTCCTCCGAATTTAATAATCCTTTTTAATATTATAACAAATTATATATATTAAAACAAGCTTTTTCTAAAAAACTAAACACCGACCGAAAGGTCGGTGTTTAGTTGCTGGCGGAGAGGAAGGGATTCGAACCCTTGTGGGGTTGCCCCCAAACGGTTTTCAAGACCGCCTCGTTATGACCACTTCGATACCTCTCCAAACGTGACTTTAGCATTTTACCACAACAATTTAAAATTGTCAACACCCTAAAAGGTAAAATTTTGTTTGGAAAGGCAGAATTTTATGAAAACAGTCTATTTATTTCTTTCCTGCATGTAAAAATAGGCTCGACAGCCAGAACAGCAGGGCAGATACCCCGATATTAAGCAAGGCGGTCAATATAAACATAAGCGGCATATTGGCGGCGCCGCCGATTATCAGCATTATAAGTGCGGGAATTATTGCCGCCATGCGGATAAATATACCGAGCATTGCCTTAATTGTGGGCACTACTGCGGCAGGGATGGCAAGCTCTGTAAAAAGTCCCACCGAGGAGCAGAAAATATCAAAGGTAAGCCAGACTAAATACCATAAAATTAAATTAGGTATTGCGTTTGGAATAGTTATAGCCGCAATAATAAAGGCAGGTAAAATATCGAGCGCTGTTTCGTAAACACAGCCTGCCATGCAGTAAAACAGCTTTTTTGCTGGGGGTTCGGGAACCAAATATATAAAATCCTTTGCGGTTTCGTTAGCTATTGGATTTCCCATATTGCGGAAAAAGATACAGGTAAAAATCACAAAGCCTAACGGAATTACCGATTTAAAATCGAAAACAATGCTTAAAGCGGCGGTAAGCCCTAAAGAAATCAGGGCATATGTGCCCGAGGTTGCGGTCAAAATTCCAAACTTTGCAAAACGCTTGCGGTTGTATACGGTTTTGGTAAAGAAAGCGGCGGCGCCGTCACCTGTAAATTCGGTATTACGGGAGATTTTAGCACTACGCTCTTTTTTGCGCTTTACTGTTTCACCTGTCTTAGCGGCATTTAAAACCTCCTGCTGCTGGTTTGCATCGCTTAAAGCATCCTCATAAAAATCGGCGGGTATTTTCCAGATAAGCACAGTAAGACCTATTGATGCGACAGCGGTCAGTAAAATATAGAA